>JBAWWR010000053.1:0-17200 GCA_037146675.1 Verrucomicrobiota bacterium
GCCTTCAATTTCGCCGAACCGGACGCATTGATTGTGGATGGCCTTCATAATCTCGGACAGGCGTTTATCCACTTCTTCGGTCGTCCATTGCAGGCGGAGGCTGTTCTGCGACATTTCCAAACCGCTGACGCTGACGCCACCGGCATTGGCGGCCTTGCCGGGGCCGTAGAGGATTTTGTGACCGAGGAAAACATCGACGGCCTCAGGTGTGCTCGGCATATTCGCGCCTTCCGCAACACATAAGCAGCCGTTTTTCACCAGCTCTTTAGCTTCATTGCCGCTGATTTCGTTTTGCGTCGCGCAAGGCAGGGCAACTTGGCATTTCACGCCCCAGGGGCGTTGGTGGGCGAAGAATTGGCAACGGTAATGTTTCGCATATTCCTGAATCCGGCCGCGGCGAACATTTTTAAGTTCTTTGATATAGCCCAACTTCTCGCCGTCAAAACCGGCCGGGTCGTAGATATAGCCGTCAGAGTCCGACAGAGTGACGACTTTTGCGCCGCGTAAGATTGCTTTCTCGGCAGCAAACTGCGCCACATTGCCGGAGCCAGAGACGACCACGGTCTTACCGGTCAGCGATGTGCCGCTGGTGTGGAGCATTTCTTCCACAAAATAAATCAGCCCGTAACCAGTTGCTTCCTCGCGGATCCGGCTACCGCTCCAGTTTAATCGCTTGCCGGTCAAGACGCCGGTAAACTCGTTGCGGATTTTTTTGTATTGCCCGAATAAATAACCAATCTCGCGCCCGCCCACGCCGATGTCGCCCGCCGGCACGTCAGTGTCAGGGCCGATGTGCCGGTAGAGTTCGTTCATAAACGCTTGGCAAAACGCCATGACTTCTTCATCGGTCTTACCTTTGGGATCGAAATCTGACCCGCCTTTGCCGCCGCCCATCGGTAATGTCGTCAAGGCGTTCTTGAACACCTGTTCAAACGCCAAAAACTTCAGTGTGCCGAGCGTAACTGACGGATGGAAGCGCAAGCCGCCTTTGTACGGCCCGATGGCACTGCTCATCTGCACCCGGTAACCGCGATTGATTTGGACTTCGCCGTGCCGGTCCACCCAGGTGACACGAAAGATAATGATGCGTTCCGGCTCAGTCATCCGCTCGAGGATTTTTGCCTTCTGGAATTGGGGATTCTTTTCAATGAACGGCCAGACTGATTTCGCAACTTCCGTCACCGCTTGGTGAAATTCAGTCTCGGCAGGATGCCGGTGCTTAAGTTGTTCCAAGAAACCTACAAGTTCGGTCTTCATGCGACCTCCATCGCAGTTTGTTGACCAAGGTTTAATAGTTGCCGGACTTTGGTGGCGGACGCCGCCTCGCTGTAAATCCGAATAATCGGTTCGGTGCCTGATGTTCGGAACATTAGCCACGAGTCGTCGTTGGCAATGTACTTCACGCCATCGTACGTCTTCACTTCTTTGAGCGGTGCACCTGCTAGCGTGGCCGGTGGATTCTTGGCGAGATACTCAAGAAGTTGTTGCCGTTTCTCCAGTGGGAAATGCATGTCAATCCGCTCGTAGGCGCTCTTACCGAATTCTTTTTGCACTTCATCAAGCAGTTGTGAAAATTTCTTACCAGTCATTGCGAGCAATTCGAGCAGCATCAGATTCGCCAGCATTCCGTCACGCTCCGGGATGTGTCCGCGGAACCCAAGACCGCCGCTTTCCTCACCGCCCATCAACACATCTTGCTCGCGCATCTGTTGGCAGATCCACTTGAATCCCACCGGCACCTCGACGCACTTCAATCCGAATGATTGGCAAATCCTGTCAATCAGCACCGTGCAGTTGCCGGACTTTACTACGATTCCTTGCCGTTGCTGCCGGTTGCGTAGCACGTGCAGCAACAACACCGCAAATACCAACTGAATCGAGACATACCGGCCGCGATCATCCACCACACCCAAGCGGTCCGCATCGCCGTCCGTCGCCAATCCAATGTGTGCGCGATGCGCCTTCACCGTCGTCATCAACGCGCCGAGATTCTTGCCCGTCGGCTCCGGGTTTACGCCGCCAAATAAAACATCCCGGTCCGCGCGAATTGTCGTGCCACCGGCCAGTTTCTCTAATACCCGGCCACCGCAGCCGTGCATCGAATCAAACACCACCCGGAGCTTGGCGCGTTTGATCGCCTTGAGATCGACCATCTTCTTAAGAAAGGCGACATGCGCTAGCCGCGGATCGTAAATCTCTACTGCGCCATCGAATTTGGCCGACATGACCGGTGTCGCATCCACGCGGGATTCGATGGCGGTGCAGATTTCCGGCGTGGCCGATCCGGCAAATTCTGCTTTGATTTTGTAGCCGTTGAATTCGGGCGGATTATGGCTGGCGGTGATCATCACCGCGCCGCATAGCTTTTGATCGCGCACCGCAAACGAGATTGCCGGCGTCGGCACCGCTTCCGGCGCATACAGCGTCTCAATTCCGTTTGCCGTCAAAACCTCGCAAACCAACCGGGCGTACACTTCTGAGAAAAATCGGGTGTCGTAGCCAACAATGGTTTTCTTCGGCAACGGCTGCGAGTTCCAATAATCTGCCGTCGCTTGCGCCACGCGTCTGACGTTCGTAAAAGTGAAATCGTCAGCGATTACGCCGCGCCAACCATCAGTGCCAAATTTGATTTTAGTGTTCGACATAAGTCCGTAGTTCCTGAATAGCGTCCGGCAACATCAAGGTTTTGTGCCGGTACAATGCGTTACCGGCAACGAGCGCGTTGGCGCCGGCTTCGACACAGCGCCGGCCGGTCTCCGGATTGATCCCGCCGTCCACGCTGATGTCTAACTGCGGCGCGCGGCGGCGTAGTTCGCGAATTTTCTCCAGCATCTCCGGTATAAACGCTTGCCCACCAAAGCCGGGATTCACTGTCATCACCAGCACTTCCGTGACCTGGTCGAGAAATGGAAAGATTTGCGCGACCGGCGTCGGCGGATTTAATGACAGCCCGGCCCGTTTGCCGCGGCTGCGGATTACGGCCAGCGTTTTCGCCACGTCATACTGGGCTTCGACATGGACAATTAAATTATCCGCGCCGGCATCCAAAAACCGTTCCGCATACAGATCTGGCCGCGCGATCATCAAATGCACGTCGAGAGGTAGCTTGGTGGCTTTGCGCAATGCGGCCACAATATCTGGCCCGAACGTGATGTTCGGAACGAAATTCCCATCCATCACGTCGCAATGCAACCAGTCAGCCCCGGCGAGTTCTGTGCGTTTGGCTTCCGCCGCGAACTGGCCGAAATCGGCAGCGAGAATTGAGGGAGCGATAAGGGTTTTGCGCATGATTAGATCAATGATGGTGTGCGTTGTGGAACGGCCAGGTGTCGCTTTCCTTCTGGGAATACCAGAACGCCACCGCGATCAGCGCCAACAGCACGGCGATGATCAGGACTAGCGGCATGAGCGCTTTCTTCATCCGCCGGTAATTTAGTCAAAACTGCGCCGCAGGACAAGACTTGTCCTGCAAGCGTCTCCACTTTACATTACCGGCATGTTGCTCGACTACCATATGCACACGCGTCTGACCGACGGCACACAGGAACCGGCCGATTACGCCCGCATCGCCATCGACCGTGGCTTGGATGAGATTTGTTGCACTGACCACGCGCCATTGGGCAATCGCGACACCGACTGGACAATGAAGCTGGCCGATCTTGATGTTTACGTCGGGTTGGTCCGCGATGCGCAGTTTCAATTCCCCCAGATTTCCATCAAGCTTGGTCTTGAGGTGGATTTCTTTCCCGGTCGTGAAGATTGGATTCGCGAACTCGCCGGCATGTATCCCTGGGATTTTATTCTCGGCAGCGTCCATTTCATCGGCGACTTCCCGGTGGATCGCAGTGCTGCCGACTGGAAAGAGCAAGATGTTGACCAGCGCTGGCAACAATACTTTCAACTCTGGGAACAAGCCGCCGCCACCCGTCTTTTCGATTCGCTGGCGCACCCCGACTTGCCAAAGAAATTTGGCTTCCGTCCCAAAGCGTTTGATTGCCGGCCCGCACTGCGCGCCGTGCAAGCGGCTGGCTGCGCCATTGAAGTCAGCACTGCCGGCTTGCGCAAGCCGTGTCGGGAGATTTATCCCACCGACGAATTTCTCCGACTCGCCCGGCAACTCGACATCCCAATCACATTCGGTAGCGATGCGCACATTCCTCAAGATACCGGAGTCGACTTCAATAAGGCGGTCGCGTTGGCGCGCCGGTGCGGCTACGACAAGTTGTGTCGGTTTACCCAACGAAAACGCGAACTGGTTCCGCTCGGATGAATCTGCCGCAAATGTTTTTGATCCGGCAACGATTCGCTGCCGGTAAGCTGGCGGACGTAGCTGGCACATTGCACGCGGAATTGGCGCATTGCTCTATCGGTACCGGCAAACGGATTGCGATTGCCGTTGGCAGTCGTGGCATTGCGAACCTGCCGGCAATCGTGCGCGGTGTGGCCGACTGGGTGCGCGCGCAAGGCGGTGAGCCATTCATCGTCCCGGCCATGGGCAGTCATGCCGGCGCAACTGCGGACGGGCAACGCCAGCTTCTCGAAAAGCTTGGGATTACCGGCGCACCAATTCGTTCCACAATGGAAGTCGTGCCACTCGGCGGAAACGCGTTTATCGACCGGTACGCGTTTGAGTCCGACGGCGTGATCGTCATCAATCGCGTCAAGCCGCATACCTCGTTTCACAGCCGGTATGAGAGCGGATTGATGAAGATGCTGGCGGTTGGTCTCGGAAAACATACCGGCGCGGAGGCGATTCACCGGCTCGGCGTGCCCGGGTTGCGCGAGGAAATACCGGTTGTGGCCCGGCAGGTGTTGGCGACTGGGAAGATTTTATTCGGCGTCGCATTGGTCGAGAACGCTTATGACGAGACGTTGGCATTGGCAGCGATCCCGGCGATAGAAATTTCTGTGCGCGAGCCGTCTTTGTTGGGATTGGCGCGAGCAAATATGCCGCACTTACCGGTGGACGACATTGACGTGTTAGTCGTTGATGAAATCGGCAAGGAAATCAGTGGCACCGGGATGGATACGAATGTGATTGGTCGTTTGCGGATTGCTGGGGAAGGGGAGCCATCTCGCCCGCGTATTAAGCGAATCGTAGTTCGCGACATTCGCGGTGACAGCGCGTATGGAATCGGTCTGGCAGATGTGACGACCAGTCGATTAGTAAAGAGCGCGAACTGGAAAATGACGCAGACAAATGTCGAGACGAGTGGATTTCTCGAACGCGGGAAGTTACCAGTGGTGATGGAGACGGATGCGCAAGCGATTGAGTGGGCGCTACCGGCGGGTTCGCGGGTGGTGCGAATTCCGAACACACTCCGGTTGGAGTGGGTGCTGGTTTCGGAATCGGTTCGACAAGGAATCGCGGGCCGGAACACCATTGAAGTGCTCCGACCCGCGCATGATTTCTTTGAGGCGTGGCCTACTTAGTTGCCGCCAACACTGTGCTGAACGCTTTGGGATCGTTCGCCGCAAGTTCAGCAAGAATTTTACGATCGAGTTCGATCTTCGCTTTCTTGAGTGCTGCGATAAACTTGCTGTAGGTGGTGTCTTGCGCCCGGCACGCAGCGTTGATGCGCTGGGTCCAGAGGGCGCGGTAGTCGGCCTTCTTATCTTTGCGGTGGGCAAAAGAATAAGTCAGGCCGTGCCAGACGGCATTCTTGGCGTACCGGAATTTCTTACTGCGCCAACCGCGATAACCGGCGGCGGCTTTGATCATGCGCTTGCGACGGCGCTGGCTAGCTGGGGCGTTAGTGGCTCTTGGCATGGTGTTGGTTCCTAATAAAAATCTAAATTAGCCGCGGTGACTGAATGGCATCGAATCGGTAATGTGATGGGCGTGCGTTTCGCTCACGGCTTGGCTAGCGCGCAACCGTCGTTTTTGTTTCGATGATTTGTTAGTGGCCAAGTGCCGCTTGCCGGCACCGCGCCGCATGACCTTGCCGGTGGCGGTAATCTTGAACCGCTTTGCGGCGGCTTTTTTGGTCTTATTTGGTTTTCTACGTGGCATTGTCTGATTTCCTTCCTTAAATTGTTTATGCTTTATCGGTTTCCGTCTCGGTCTCCGTCTCTTCTTCAGCTTCAGCTTGGCGGCCAAACTCAGTTTCGTACTTCTTGGCGGCGCCGCGCTCGGCGGAGAGCATCATTGTTAAGCTCTTGCCCATCAATTTTGGCATTATCTCAGTATGCCCATAGCCTTCCAAATCCCGAACCACGCGCCGCATTAATTCGTGACCAAACTCCGGTCGCGCATTCTCGCGGCCGCGAAAGAACAACGACACCTTCACCTTCATTGCGTTCGCCAAGAAGCCGCGCATATGGTGCAGCTTCGTCTCGTAATCGTGATCGTCAATATTCAGGCGCAGCTTAATTTCTTTCAGCTTGCTCGCGTGCTGGTGCTTGCGCGCCTCGCGCTCCCGTTTTTCTGACTCGTATTTAAACTTACCAAAATCAAAGATCTTGCAGACTGGCGGATTCGCGTTCGGCGAAATCTCAATTAAATCCATCCCGTGCTGCTGGGCGGCGGCGAGCGCCTGACTGGTCGGCATGACGCCAAGTTGTTTACCTTCGGGGTCAATCACGCGGACTTCGCGCGCGCGAATCTTCTGGTTAACACGTACAAACTGTTGAATGAGTAGGTCTCCTGTTACGCCGGGTGTGGCATTAGGCTTGGGGACGCGTCGAAACACCAGCCAGCGACTTGCTGGTCGCCACCTGTGCTCCGAACTTGGTTGATTCAAATACTAACATGCGAGCCGCTTTATCTACGGGTTTCTTGCCAGTTTTGCAACATTCTTTTTACCTAAGCCTGCCGACTGACAATCGCTTGCAAGATTGCGGCGACCGCTTCCGCCTTCGGTTTCGCGCCGATATTGCCTTTGCCGTGCAGGCGAACGCTGACGTTACCGGCCTCCAGATCGCGCGGGCCAATCACCAGCATTGTGTGGACTTTAGCGACCTCCGCGCTCTGAATCTTGCCTTTGATATTCTCACTGCTGTAATCGCCCTCGACGCGCACCTGTTGCGCGCGTAGCTCGGCGACAATGCCTTTGGCGTAGTCCGCCAATGCCGCATCCTCGCCGATGGTGAGCACGCGCACCTGTTCCGGCGCAAGCCAGAGTGGAAAGTTGCCGGCGTAATGCTCGATGAGAAAGCCGATGAACCGTTCGTGCGTGCCCAGCGGGGCGCGATGAATACAGAGCGGCGTCTTCTCGGTATTGTCCTTGTCCCGGTAAGTCAGACCGAACTTGGCCGGCACAGCGAAATCTACTTGGTTGGTCGCGATGGTGAATTCCCGGCCGATGGCACTCCAAACTTGCACGTCAATCTTCGGGCCGTAGAACGCCGCTTCATTGGCGACCTCGACGAAGTTGATACCGCTGGTCTTGAGCACGTCGCGCACCATGTCCTCGGTCTGTTTCCACAATACCGGCTCGTCCACGTACTTCTTTCCCATCCCTTCCGGCGCACTAGTGCTGAACCGCATCTGGTATTTTTCAAGGCCAAAGATTTTGAAATACTTCAGGTACATCTCGTTCACAGCGTTGAACTCGGCGGCGAACTGCTCGGGTGTGCAGTAGATGTGCGCGTCGTTCATGTTCAGCGACCGGACGCGCATTAATCCGAAAAGTTCACCCGACTGCTCGTACCGGTAGCAGGTGCCATATTCCGCTAACCGCAGAGGCAAATCCCGGTAACTATGCGGCTCCGCTGCAAAGATTCGGTGATGGTGCGGACAGTTCATCGCTTTCAGGTAATACCGGTCCGAAGTCTCTGCGCCTTCGCTTAATTCCATTGGCGGGAACATGCTTTCCGCATAATACGGCAAGTGGCCGGAAGTCTTGTACAGCTTCTCCTTCGCCAAATGCGGGGTGCGGACGCGGACGTAGCCGGCGGCGAACTCAGTTTCCTTCGCGAGCTTTTCCAATTCCTCGACGATGACAGTACCTTTTGGCAACCAGAGCGGCAGGCCCGGGCCGACGTATTCGGTGTCCATCACATACAAACCCATCTCCGCGCCGAGTTTGCGATGGTCGCGCTTCTTCGCTTCCTCGAGCATCGCGAAATATTCTTCGAGCTGGGTCTTGTTCTTGAACGCCGTTCCGTAAATGCGCTGAAGCTGTGGGTTTTTCTCGTCGCCCTTGTAATACGCGCTGGCGACGCTGGTGAGCTTATACGCGCCGACGTTACCGGTGCGCATCACGTGCGGTCCGGCACAAAGATCAATGAACTCGCCAGTCTTAAAGTACGAGACCGGCTCATCCGCCGGGATGCCTTCGATGGTATCGAGTTTGAATTTGCTGGGAACATCGCGCGGCGCGAGCGCCGCAAGCCGTCCGCTCTTCGCATCGGCCAGCGCCTGATCGCGAGTGACGATGCTCTTCTCAAAAACTTGGTTCGCCTTGATGATGACTTTCATTTCGGCTTCGATGGCCGGGAAGTCTTCGGGAGAAATCCGATGCTTCAATTCAACGTCGTAATAAAAACCGTCCTCGACCGGCGGCCCGGCAGCGAATTGGGCATCGGGCCAAAGCTTGGTAATGGCGGCAGCCAATACATGGGCCGCCGAATGGCGGAGCCGTTCCAAGTCGGTCATCCGTTGGCGTTCATCGAGGTTTTTGCGTTCGTCCATAGCGGCAAACTTCTACGGTGTGCTACGGTCAAAGTCAATCCTACCAGTAACTGATAGACTAGCTGGACTCGGGCACCGGCTCTGGTAGGATGCGTACCAATGACCAAGCAACCGGATATTCTGTTAATCATGCCGGACCAGTGGCGGGGTGATTGCCTATCGTTGGAGCGGCATCCGGTGTTGCTGACGCCGAACATTGACGAGATCGGCGGACGCGGCACGCATTTCCGGCGTGCTTACGTGACCTGTCCATCCTGCATCGCCGCCCGGCGCTCGTTGCTGACCGGGCAGTTCCCGGCCACGAATGGCGTGGTTGGGTTTGTGGGTGGCATCCCGATCAAGTCGCCGACGTTGCCGCAACTGCTGCGCGATGCCGGTTACCGCACGGCACTGGCCGGCCGGCACATGCACCAATCTCCGTACACGCGCAGTTACGGTTACCAGACCCAAGTGCTCGGATCCAACTACGTTGACAATGACGACCATGCGCGGTGGCTGGAGAAACACGCGCCCGACAGCGGCGGCGTGAAAGGCCACGGCATCTCCTTCAATGGTTGGACCGCAAAACCGTGGCAACTCGCCGATCATCTCCATCTCACGAATTGGACGGTGCAGCGTTCCCGCGAAATCATCCGCAAACAATCTGGGAAGCAGCCGCTGTTTCTGACAGCCTCGTTTATGGCGCCGCATCCGCCCTTCATCCCGCCGGCATTTTACTACGAACGCTACCGGCGGATGGAACTGCCGCCGGTCGCCATCGGCGATTGGGCCGTGCCGCCGGCAAACGACGGTCGCGGCTGCGGCGTTGACCGCAACCGCGTTGTCTTGCGCGGCGAGGCGTTGCGGTCGGCGCAGGCCGGTTACTTTGGACTCATCAACCACATTGACGATCAACTCTACTGGCTGATCGCCGAGTTCCGCGAACGCGCCCGGGCGCGCCGCCGGCCGTGGTTAATCGTGTTTACCTCCGATCACGGCGAGATGTTGGGCGACCATTATTACTTCCGCAAGTGCGAGCCATATGAAGGCTCGGCGCGCATTCCGTTCCTGATTCAAGGAACAGGCGACCTCGGCTTCAAGCCCGGCCAGACCTGCGACCAGCCGGTTTGCCTCGAAGACCTGCTACCGACGCTGCTCGAATTTGCCGACGTGCCGATTCCGTCCGGTGTGGATGGCCGAAGTCTCGTGCCGGTCTTGCAGGGCGGCAAGGAGAAGATTCGCGACTGGCTGCACGGCGAACATTCGCCCGGCTACAGCCAGGAGCAGGCGCATCATTACCTCACGGACGGTCGCATGAAATACATCTGGCGGCCGGCGACCGGTGCGGAACAGTTGTTTGATCTCGTGAAAGATCCTCGCGAACTTCGGGACCTTGCCAAGCGCCGCCGGCCGGAGTTGCGGCGGTGGCGGGCGCGGTTGATCGAGCGGCTACGCGGTCGCGCCGAGGGTTTCACCGATGGCAAGCGCTTGATTACCGGTCGGCCTTACCCAGGTATCTGTTAGCCGCTTCGTTTTCGGTTTGTTCTTGGCCGCCGATTTGCCCATACTCCGTCTCGCGTGAGCACGATCATTCAAGCGGCCAAAGTCTACCGGCTGGAAGCGCCGGTCGAAGCGGTGGTGCGAACTTCATTCGGTGTGATGAACAAACGCACGGCCTTGCTGCTGTCGTTGCGCGACCGGGATGGGTTGGTTGGTTGGGGCGAAAGCTGGGTCAACTTCCCGGCGTGGGCGGCGGCGGAACGGCAACTCGCTTTCGAGCAAGCTTACTTACCGTATCTCAAAGGGCGACAGATCGATGACATCCCGTCATTTATCACGGAGATGGCGCACGCGTTCATTGGCCCGGCCCGGCAAGCGGCGGCGACCGGCCCGTTGGTGCAGGCGTTATGCGCCGTGGAGGTTGCCCTGTGGGACCTACAAGCCCAGCGCGCCGGCAAGAGTCTTGCGCAGTTCCTATTTCGCAAACCAGCGGCTAGCGTCCGCGTCTACGCCAGTGGTATCAACAGCCCTTTGCCGTGGGCGCGCATTGATCAACATCTGCAATTGGGCGTGCGGTTATTCAAACTCAAACTCGGCTTTGGTCGTCGGCAGGATCGCACCAACCTCCGTGACCTTAAGCGGCATCTCGGCAGCGCCGCCGGCATCGCTGTGGACGTCAATCGCGGCTGGACAGTTGCCGAAGCGCGGAAATGGTTGAGCGAATTGAAAGACTTGGACATCGCGTGGCTGGAAGAGCCGCTCGTGACGGAGCAGGAATCGCAACTTGGCAGCTTGCGACGACGCGGGGTGCCAATCGCCGCCGGGGAAAACGCAGAGTCACCGGTAAGCACCGGTGCTGACATTCTCCAACCGGACATCACAAAGAATTTCGGTCTGCATCGCGCCGTGGAATTGCTCGGCCAGTTGCGCTGCGGCCAGCGGCTGTATCCGCACTTCCTCGGTTCAGCGGTGGGACAAGCGGCCTCGTTTCACCTCGCTGCCGGTTGTGGTAAAGAGACGTGGCAGGAATGGGACATCAACGCCAACTCGTTGCGCACTGATCTGACAAACCAGCCATTTGAAATCCGCGATGGGCGCGTGGCGATTCCTAACACGCCCGGTCTCGGTTGGCAGGTTGTCGGGAAACGTCTCGCGAAGTTTCGCGCCGGCTAACCGTCATTGCGCCTCGGCCGCTTACCACTGCGCAATCACCCGCATCTGTGATGGCAGATCCGCTGTCTTCAACGTATAGAAGCGCACGCCCTGATGTGGGAACATGTAGTAGGTTTTGCGCCAAAAGAGAAAACCCCGGCGGATGACTACTACCACCGGCTGTGGCTGTGACTGCACGAACTCAGTAAAACCGGAGAATGGGAGGTAGATCCAGGATGACAACAGATGATGATGGAGCCGGTATAGCAACCGAACCATAAAAATCAGGCATATCAGCCAGAGCGTGAGGTAGCCCGCAACCGCAATTACCGTTCCAACCCCAGCGAAGCAATTTCCGTAATTCATATTTCATTCTCCAGTGATTTCTTTCATGGCAACCACATTTGGACCCACCGGTAGGTCAAAGTCCATGCCGGCGGAGACACGTTCGCTGTTACATTTTCTGCTTCGTTGGCGGGATTGCTGTGCTACCTTACCGGCCAATGTTGGAAGAACTCTATCAGGAAATTATTCTCGACCATTACCGGCGTCCGCGCAATCGCGGGACAGCGGTGCCGGCTGATATTGCCGCCAAGGAAAGTAATCCGCTTTGTGGCGACGAACTGGAAGTCACCGCGAAGATTGTGGACGACAAAATCGCGGAGGTGAAGTTCGACGGGCATGGTTGCTCAATCAGTTTGGCCTCAGCCTCGATTATGACCGGCCGGCTCATCGGCAAGACGTTGCCGGAGGCGCGCAACTACATTGAGCAATTCCAGAAGATGATGCGCGGCGATGTGCCGTATGGCGGTAAAGAGTTGGGCGACTTGAAGGCGCTTGAGGGCGTATTGAAGTTTCCGGTTCGGGTGAAGTGCGCGACGTTGGCATGGCACACCGCGCACCGTGGGATTACCGCGAAGCTGGGACTGCCAACGGTTTGAAGCGCCAGTTCGTAAAGCATTTCGCGCTTGGCGAAGCCCGGGCGATGGTGCCGCAGTAGTCAGCGGGCAGGCGGGTTTTTTGACTGGCGGAATTGGGCGGCATCTTTTGGGATGGCGCTCGTCCCGAAACTAAATCCGTAGACCGACAGGCCTTTGCCGCGCAGGCTGAGCCGCGCCTCGTGACTCTGGTGCGGTTGCCGGTGCGTGAGATTGTACAAGCGCGCGGCGTCCACTTTCACAAAGCTCTGACCGTCCGCGTCGTAGCGGATATCGGTGCCGGCAGAATTCTTCGGGATTGGCTGGCCATCTTGTTCAACGAAGACCGTCATCCAGTATACGCCTTCCGGTTTCATCACCACGTTAAGATCTGTGGCTTGGTATTTGAGCGTCAAGCAATCGGTCAGGTCGTCTTGATCTTCGGCGTGGCGCATGTAGTCGTCGTGAATGCTCCAAGCGCCGCGCGCATACACCACGCCGGACTCGCGTTCCGCCGGTAAGTGAAAAGTGATGACCGCATTGGTGGAGGCCGCTTCGGAATTGCCAAAATCGCCGCGTGTGCGGCCGAGATAAAGCTCCGGCGTGGTTACATAGCAAACGGCGTTAGTGCGATCAAAGTCGTGGACGGGTAGCATCACTGCCGGTAATTCCGCTCGCGGGTTCAGTTCTCGCAGCAACGTCTGTAGCATCAATTCCGCCTCAGCGTACTTGCCTTCGCCGGTGTGATCGAAGCGGACAAGGCCCGCCTTGTCGAGCAGTAGCAGGCGTGGCCAATACCGGTTGTGGTACACGCCGGTAATCTTCAAGTCGCTGTCCACGGCGATCGGATGTGTTAAGCCGGCACGGTTAACGCCGTCTTGCACGTTGGCCGGTGTCAGTCCGAAGTCGAATCCTGGCGAATGAATTCCAATTACTTGCAAACCCAGCGGCGCGTACCGGCGTTCCCATTCGAGCAAATATGGATACGTGTGAATGCTATTAAGGCAACTGTAGTCGAAGAAATGCAGCAAAACGACTTTGCCGCGCAAGCTGTCGAGCGTTAGTTCCTCGGAGTTTAACCACACCAGTGCGCCGTCCAGACCAAGCGCCGGTTTGCCGACCAGCGGCGAGACCGGTAACTCGCCGTCGGCGGGTGGTCGATTGCATCCCGCAATCAGTGTCAGCATGACAACTAGCGCCGGTATGTGTCGCAACTGCATCGACACACTGTGGCAGTACTGCTGGCAAAATCAAGCGCGATAAACTCGCGCAGATATGCCCAACAAAAATCGTGCAGTGGTAATGAATACCACTGCACGATCAGTGCCTTTTAAAACAAATGCTCGCGCGGCGCCGGACTACTTACGTCCGGTAATCGCGGCGAGATCGGCTTTAGCGTCTTGACCGATGAGGCGCAGTTTGAATTTGTCCTGAAGAACCTTGAACACAGCCGGCGTGATGAACGCGGGCGGTGTCGGTCCGAGCGTAATGCCTTGGATGTTGAGTGAGAGCAAGGTCAGCAATACCGCGACGGCTTTCTGCTCAAACCAACTAATTACCAGTGTCAGCGGCAGTTCGTTAACGCTACAACCGAAGGCACCGGCGAGCGCGACTGCGACCTGGATGGCGCCATACGCGTCATTGCATTGGCCCATATCGAGCAGGCGCGGTAAGCCGAGGAGTTGCCCGTGGTCGTGGTTGCGAATCCGGAACTTGCCGCAACCGAGTGTGAGGATAAATGAATCCGGTGGCGTCGCTTGCGCGTAGTCGGAGAAGTAGTTGCGGCCCGGCTCGGCGCCGTCGCAACCGCCGATGACGAAGAACCGGCTAATCTTGCCGTCCTTAACCGCTTGCACAATCGTCGGTGCGAGATCGAGCAACACCTGCCGGTGGAAGCCGACTTGTGATTTGCCGACCACGTGTTCTTTGCACGGCGGGCATTGGCGTGCTTGGGAGATAACGGGACTGAAATCGTTATCCTTGATCCGCGTTCCGCCCGGGACAGCGGTGGCGCGGGTGGTGTAGAGGCGCTTGGCATACTGTGCCGGTGGGATCAATACGCAATTGGTCGTCGCAATGACCGGTCCCGGGAACATGGCAAACTCTTCCTCTTGGTTCTGCCACGCCGTCCCGTAGTGACCGGCGAGGTTCGGATGTTTGTGCAGTTTCGGGTACATGTGCGCCGGCAGCATCTCGCCGTGCGTGTAAACCTTGATGTCCGTACCTTCGAGTTGCTTCAGGAGATCGGCGAGATCGAGCAGGTCGTGGCCGGTGATGAGGATGCCCGGGCCGGCTTGCGTGCCTTCGATGACGGTGGCGGGTTCGGGTTTGCCGAACTTCTCGACGTGTCCGGCGTCAAGCAGTTCCATAACGCGGAGATTCTTGCGACCGAGTTCGAGCGCGATCTCAAACAGGGCGTTGATGTCGAAGTTGACGTTGGTCATCGTGGAGAACAATGCTTCCTCGATGAACGCGCTGACGGATTCGTCCGATTTACCGAGCCGGCGGGCATGGTTGGCGTAGGCGGCCATCCCTTTCAGCCCGTAGAGGATTAACTCCTGCACCGACTGGACG
Source organism: Verrucomicrobiota bacterium (assembly GCA_037146675.1). Classification (GTDB taxonomy): domain Bacteria; phylum Verrucomicrobiota; class Verrucomicrobiia; order Palsa-1439; family Palsa-1439; genus CAINDI01. The sequence goes on from JBAWWR010000053.1 coordinate 14,758, forward strand.
TCTTCGTCCTTGCCGCAGATGCCGACGTTGTTGTTACAACCTGTGCCACAAAACGACTGTTCGCATTGATTACAAAACATGATCGCGATTCCTTTTAAGTGATTGTTGACTGCTCATAACTGCGGTGACCTTACCACATGTGGACTAAACGCGTGTTGACCTGTGTCAACAAAGTGCTTAATTCTGCGCCACGGGCCGGTTATTGACTTCAACGTTGGCAGTGCGGACAGAAAAACGTGCTACGCTGTGCCAGCATGATTCGGCGGATCGGCATCCGGCAACGACGGCAGGGCTTATCCGCCCGGTCGTAGGCAAAGAATTTCTGCACAGCATAAATCCGCGGTCCGTAGCTGAGTCCCTTGCGCAAGGCCGCCACCAAGCCGCGTTGTAGTCGTTGCCATTCTGCCGGCAGCAACCGGTGTGCTGGTCGCCGCGGATTAATCCGCGCACGCCACAAGGACTCGCTCGCATAGATGTTGCCGACTCCGGCAATCAACGATTGGTCGAGCAGCGCGATTTTGATTGGCCGCTTCGTGCGCTGCAAAGGTTGGCTGTCGAATTGAAATGGTTCCGGCCCCAACTTCGCCAGCTTACCGGTCAGCTCTTCAGTAGTCAGAAGTTCGACCGTTCCAAAACGCCGGGAATCCGTGAAGTACGCGACTGACTTACCGGTGTGAATCGCCAAGCGGTAGCGTGCCGGTTGGACATACTCAAACCAGCCGGTCATCCGCAGATGAATCAGCAAGTGCCGCTGGCCGGTCAATTCGAAAATAATAAACTTCGCCCGCCGGTAAACCCGGTTGATCCGTCGTCCTACCAGCTTGCCGTTCAGCTGGATCTTTGAATCGCAAACCTCGACACGCCGGATCGTCTGTCCGCGCAAGCGCTGACGGAGTTGACGGACAACGATTTCGACTTCTGGGAGTTCTGGCATGATAGCTGGTGCCCGGGGAGGGATTCGAACCCACACGGAGTTTTAATACTCCTTCGGATTTTAAGTCCGATGCGTCTGCCATTTCGCCACCCGGGCGGCCGTTGTTACTCAATCACTTGCAGGTTCTGTTTATTTCGCGTTGACGCTGTGTCACTCGCAAATGCGAATACGTATTCAAGACTAGCAGACCGCCGTTCGAATGTCCAAACCGTTCATCGTCCCGCCGCCAAGGCGTCGGCATGAAATTCATAAGTAGGGTACCCCAAAAAGGACACCTAGTGGAAGATCTGGCCGCTCGGGGAGAGGCTTCCAAATTGTGGCACAGCGCGCTGATTGAGTTATCGTTTTTCAGTACGTGGATCCGGTCATAAACCGGACCGCCTGTCACCCTTATTTGGTGTGCGCACGGTGGCTTGTACGGGACTCTGCTGATGAAATTACTAGCCTTGACGCCGACTTACTACGCGCCGCAATTAACGGCCTTGGAGTTTAGCGGCTTGAGCGGAATCCGTATCGGCTTCATTAACCGCGCTGTAGTTTAGCACGACGGACGAACCAAATACTAGGATAACGCGTTGTTGTCGACCTAGGACAACGTCCTAGGTTGCATAAGGGATATACCTATGCTACATACGGTATCCGTGCTGTTCCATGTGAGGATTGCATCCGATTGGATGTGAGAGGATACGGCTGGCATTAGGGGCTTTAGGTTGTTTAGCTAGTTGAGAAACCAAATTACAATTTTGAGCCGTGGGTTCAAGCGCATAGCTTGGCGCGTGCTAGCTGTGTCGGTCAGTTGGCTGTTGTGGCTCAGTTGCGCCCCGCAAGCATCTGCGACCGTTTTTGTTTGGACCAATACCACCGCCGGTAGCTCCGCCATTTGGGCGAATGGATTTCTGTGGGGCTCGGCCGCCGTCGACTCCTATCCAGGTCGTAACGCCATCGACGACGCCTACCTCACTAATAGTGCAACTAGTGCCTACACAAACATTTACAATGCCAACATCGCCATAGCGCTGAACAGCGTCTCAGTGTGGAATGACCTCGGTGAGGCGTGGTTGATGATTACAAATGCGACGCTCACAACCGCTGCGGTCATCATCGACAACGGCGGCCGGCTGTGGATTGATAACCGCGGTACTCTCAACGAGACTGCGGCGTTCACGTGGCGCGGTACCAATGGCGTGATTTATCTTAACACTGGTGGCCAATGGTTGACGGCAATCAACTCCGTCATTGGGAATGGCATCTCAAATGTCAACGCCACGGTCAGCACGACGAGCGGTGCTGGTCTGGGCGGCACGTGGAACTTGAACAATCAAGGGCTCACCGTCGGCAACGGTGCCGCGCGCAGTAACCGGCTTACAATTACCGGCGTAACAGTGACCAATGTCGGCGTGGTGCTAATCGGCGTCGGCGGGAGCGCTACCAATTCCGGTAACGCGCTGACGCTGAGCAATGGCGGCCGATTCTTCAGCGGCAACCTCACCAACGGCATCGGTGGTTCTA
>JBAWWR010000054.1:0-16945 GCA_037146675.1 Verrucomicrobiota bacterium
TGACGCAAGACCATCTCGATTACCACGGGACGATGGAAGAATATTTCAAAGCGAAGTCGCGGTTGTTTGCCGGATTGGGCGCGATGCGCAAACACGGCCAAGCGGTGGTGAATGCGGACAACGAATACGGGCGCCGGTTAATCGCGGGTCTGGGTGGGGAAAACGCCGTCGTGACGTACGGCGTCCTAGGCGATGCGATGGTCAGTGCTGCCGACGTGCGCGTGTCAGCGCATGAGACGTATTTTGTTGTCCGCACTCCGCTCGGTAGCGTGCCGATAACGCTGCCGGTGATTGGCCGGTACAACGTGCACAACGCGCTCGCGGCAATCGGCGCAGCGGTGGCGCTCGGCATTGACCTGAAAACCATCGAAAGCGCGCTGGCGAAAATGCCGGCGGTGCCGGGCCGGTTGGAACCGATCAGGACCGGCCAGCCGTTTGGTGTGTACGTGGATTATGCGCACACCGAGGACGCGCTCCGGAATGTGCTGACGACGATGAGCGAGCTGACGAAAGGCCGGTTGATTTGCGTGTTCGGTTGCGGCGGCGATCGCGATACCGGCAAGCGTGCGCCAATGGGTGCAGCGGCTTGCGAGTTGGCTGATTTTTCAATTTTGACCAGCGACAATCCGCGCACCGAAGATCCGCGCGAAATTCTCCGGCAAGTCGCAGCCGGCTTCCCGGCCGGCGCGCAAGACCGGTATGCGGTGATCACGGATCGTTTGGAAGCGATTGAACGGGCGCTCGATCTCGCGCAACCCGGCGACAGCGTGCTGATTACCGGCAAAGGTCACGAGACATATCAAGAATTTGCCGACACGGTCGTGCCGTTCAGTGACCGGCAAGTCGTGGAAGATTATTTTCGAACTCAAGATGTGGTGGCCCCGGCGTCAAGCGCCACCACCATCAACATAATTTCCGGTAACCAGAAACCCATCATGCGTGTCGGTGACATTGCCAAGTTGTGTAACGCTCAGATTCTTCAAGGCAACCCCGAAACGCCGGTCCAGCACGTCGGGATTGACTCGCGCTCGCTGGAGCGGGGCGATTGTTTCATCGCGCTGCGGGGGCCGAACTTTGATGGACATAAATTTTTGGATGACGCGGCGCAGCGGGGGGCATCCGCGGCGGTAGTCTCGCACCATCCTACCCGTGCAATACACTCGCCTAGTGCTTTGGCGCTGTTACAAGTGCCAGACACCCTCACCGCATTGCACACACTCGCAACGAACTACCGCCGGCTAATGCCCCCCACTACCCGCGTCATCGGAATTACCGGCTCCTCCGGTAAGACCACGACCAAAGAAATGATCGCGGCCGTCCTCGGCCAGCGGTTCAGCGTCACCAAGACTACCGGCAACAAAAACAACCACATCGGGATGCCGTTGAATCTGTTGCGGTTGACTGCCGGCGATGATTTCGGCGTGTTTGAACTCGGCACGAATCATCCTGGCGAGATCGCCACGCTTGCCGGAATTTGCCAGCCGCACATTGCGGTGATTACGAACATCGGGTTGGGGCACGTCGAATTTTTCGGCGACGAAGCCGGTGTGGCCAAGGAAAAAGGCACGTTGCTCGAAAACTTACCGGCAGATGGCTTTGCCGTTTTGAATGCGGATGACCGGTGGTTTCAGGAACTGCGCGCGCGGACACGGGCGGCGGTGGTGACTGTGGGCATTGAGCATTTTGCGGATATCCGCGCCAGTGAAATCAAGATCAACGGGCAGGTGAAGTTCCGGTTGAACCGGGCCAAGAAGCACGATGACGTTTACATCCGGTTGCGGACGCTTGGCCGGCATCAGATTTATAATGCGCTGCTCGCGGCGGCGATTGGCGATATCCACGGTCTGGACCTCGACGAGATCCGGGACGGCCTCGAAACGATGGAGTTTCCTGGGATGCGGATGCAGGAGCAAGTGCTGGCCGGTATCCGGTTTGTCAACGATTGCTACAACGCCAATGTGATCTCGATGAAGGCGGCGTTGACGATGTTGCGCGAGACGCCGGGCACAGGTCGGAAGGTAGCGGTGCTGGGGGACATGTTGGAGCTCGGCGCGCACGCCGTGCCGGCGCACCGGGAGATTGGCGGGTTGGCGGCGCAGGCCAGTTTGGCGCTGCTGGTCGCGGTCGGGCCGAACGCGCGTGGGATTGCGGAGGGCGCGCTGGCGGCCGGTCTGGGCGCGCAACGCGTGGTGGCGGTGGCGGATGCGGTGGAAGCGGCGGCGACATTGCGGTGGCTGTTGCGGGATGGCGATTTTGTGTTGCTGAAAGGTTCGCGGGGAATGCATTTGGAGAAAGTGTTGGAGGTGTTCGCGCTGAAGTAAGCGGGAGCTGAAGGATCAGGGATGCTGTTTTATCTGAGCAAGTTGACGGTGTGGATTGCGCCATTGCGCGTGTTTCAATACACGACGTTTCGCGCTGTCTTTGCCGCGATTACGGCGTTTTTGATTTGTATCATCAGCGGGCCGTGGATGATTCGGAAACTGACGGAGTTGAAGGCCGGCCAGCCGATTCGCGGGGCGGACGATTTAGGTGAGCTGGCGAAGAAAGCCGGCGAGAAGCAAGGGACGCCGACGATGGGTGGCGTGCTGATTTTGTGGGCGGTGGTGGACGCGACGTTGCTGTGGGCGCGCCCGGATAATCCGATGGTGTTGCTCTGTTTGGCGACAGTGTTGTGTCTTGGTTTTGTGGGGTTCCTCGACGATCTGTCCAAGGTCAGTGCCCGCAACTCGAAAGGTATGCGGTCACGGACGAAATTTATCGCGCAGTTGCTGTGCGGCGTGGCGCTCGCGGCGTATTTGGCCATGCACCCGACCGTCGGCAAGCTCGCCCGGGAATTTTATCTGCCGTTTTTCAAGAAGCCGGTGATTATGGACATGGGTTGGTTGATGCTGGTCTGGTTTGCAGTGGTGGTGACCGGCTCGTCGAACGCGGTGAACTTAACCGACGGCATGGACGGACTGGCGATTGGTTGCACGCTGACAGTGACGTTGACGTTTACGGTGATGACGTTTGTCGCCGGCAACGCGAAGATTGCCAGCTATTTGACAATGCCATTTGTGCCGGGGAGCGCGGAGTTGACGGTGGTCTGCGCGGCGCTGGTCGGGGCGAGTCTCGGTTTTCTTTGGTTCAATTGCCACCCGGCAGAAGTTTTCATGGGCGACACCGGCTCGCTGGCCATCGGTGGGTTGATCGGCGCGGTGGCGCTGATGATCAAACAGGAATTGGTGCTGGTGATTGTTGGTGGCATTTTTGTGATGGAAGCGGCGTCGGTCGTGATTCAAGTGGCCGGCTGCAAACTGCGCGGCAAGCAATACCGGGTGTTTCTGCGGACGCCGATTCATCATCATTTCGAACATCTCGGCTGGGCCGAGACCAAGATCACGACGCGCTTTTGGGTGTTGTCGGTAATCTTCGCTTTATTGGGATTGGCAACGTTGAAATTAAGGTAATGCATGCAAGCGATTGATGTGAAAAATCGAGACGTGCTGGTGCTCGGCTTAGGCCGCAGCGGAATGGCGGCGGCATCGTTGTTGCAACGGGACGGCGCGCATGTCGTCGTTCGTGATGAAGGTGAAACCGCCGAGTTGGCGGAACGCGCCGACCGGCTGCGGCAGCTCGGTGTGCGGGTCGAGTTGGGAAATCATTTTGATGCGGCGGCCCGGTTTGATTTCGCTGTGTTAAGCCCGGGGATCGCGCCGGAGCGGCCGGTCGTGACGGAATTGCGCCGGCAGAAAACGCCGGTCTTGAGTGAATTGGAATTGGCGTACCGGTATTGCTTGTGCCCGATTGTGGCGATTACAGGTACGAATGGAAAAACGACGACGACCGAATTAGTCAATCTGATGCTGGAGACGGCCGGTAAGCGGACAATTGCCGCCGGTAACATCGGGAACGCGTTATCCAATGCCGCCGAGGAAAGCGCGGGACTGGATGCGTTGGTGGTGGAGACGAGCTCGTTTCAATTGGAAGCGATTGAGCAATTTCGACCGAACATTGCCATCTGGCTGAATCTGACGCCGGACCATATCGACCGGCACGGTTCGATGGAGGAATACGCGCGAGCCAAGGCGCGGATTTTCATGAACCAGACGGCGGAGGATTGCGCGATTGTCAGCGTGGAGATTTTGAGTTGGCTCAATCGAATCGGGATCCAGCCCAAGGCGCGACTGATCACCGTCAGCGCGTACGGCGAGAAAGCGGATTTGTGGATGGACGGGCAGACGATTTGGTGCCGGTTGCCGGAGTGTAACGGAATTTTGTTGAAGATGGACGAGACGAATTTGCGCGGCTTGCACAACGCGGAAAATATTTTGGTGACGTTCGCGGCCGGGTTGGCGATGAAGTTGCCGGTAGCGGCGATTCGCGAGGCGCTCGGGGCGTATTGCCCGCAAGCGCACCGGTGCGAAGTGGTGGCAGTGAAAGATGGTGTGACTTTTATTAACGATTCGAAGGCGACGAACGTGGACGCGGTGGAGAAGGCGTTGCGGTCGTTGCCGGGCCAGGTAATTTTGATTGCCGGCGGGCGAGATAAGGGACTCAACTTCTCCACAATCAAGGAGGTGATTGCAGATAAAGTCAAACTGGCCGTGCTCATCGGCGAGACGCAGGAGGAAATCGACCGAGCGTGGGGCGAAGTAACGCCTTGCGAACGGGCCGGGACGATGGGCGAGGCAGTCCGTGTGGCCACCAGTCATGCGCGGTGCGGCGACACAGTGTTGTTGTCGCCGGCGTGTGCCAGCTTTGACATGTTCAAAAACTATGAACATCGCGGCGACGAGTTTAAGAAGGAAGTATTAGCTTTGTTGTAGCCGCCCTCGGTGAGGGCAAGCGCGCTCGTCGAGCGCGGCTACAACGCACCAAACAATCAACCAACCCAAACAAATAAAAACGTAGCGAAAGGAAAAATGAAAGTATCGAAAGTCGTATTAATCGTAGTTGCACTGCATGTGTTAGTCATCGGAGGCATCTTCGTGTTCGAAGGTTGCTCCCGTGCTAAAGCACCCGAAGTCGCAGCTGCCGGATCGGCGGATGAAACGGTGACCAATGCCGCCGTTGCATCGGCAGACCCCGCACCAAACTTGACGCCTGCCTTGCCGGCACCGTCGAGCTTGGCGCCAATCGCGCCAGTTGCACAAGTTGCCCCGGCCGCGCGCACGCATGTCGTCAAAAATGGCGAAACTCTGGTGAAGATCGCGAAAGCGGAACACGTCTCAGTGAACGACCTCGCCCACGCGAACAAGCTCACCAAGGCCGCCGCGCTCAAGCTCGGTCAGAAGCTCACCATCCCGGTCAAAGCTGAAGCTCCAGTCACTGCCGTTGCCGTCGCCGCCCCGATCGCCGCCCCCGCAGCCACGGTGTCAGCGCCGGTCGTCAGTGGTAACAGCTACGCCGTCAAGGCGGGCGACAGCCTCTGGAAGATCGCGAAAGCGAACAACGTCAGCGTGGCCGCGCTCAAACAGGCGAACAATCTGACTAGTGACGCGCTCAAGCTCGGCCAGAAGCTCGCCATCCCGGCTGCCGCAGCCACGACCACAGTCGCTGCGGCACCAGTCGCGCCGGCGAACGCTGGCGAATGGCAGCCCGGCATGCACGCCGACAACGGCCAGACCGCGCACGTTGTGGACATTGGCGAAACACCCGGCAGCATCGCCAAAAAATACAATGTGTCGATTGCTGAGTTGCTGAAGGCCAACAACATCAGCGACAGCAAGCGTGTTACCGTCGGTCGGAAACTGGTCATCCCGTCGGCGGCTGCGCCGGCGCCGGTGACAACGATCACACCCGCGGTTGCCGCACCGATTGTTTCAACAACGAAGTAAACAATTCTTCGCAGTGCAGTGGCGGCGGTCGGCTTGGCCGTCGCCACGCGCGCGAGATTAGATCCAGTGAACAAAGCCGCCATTACATTGCTCATCGCCACGTTGATTCTCGTGACGGTGGGTGTGGTCATGCTCTTCAGCACCAGTTCGCTGCAAGCGCGTGACAAATATGGTGACTCGAACTATCTGCTGAAACGACAACTTGTCTGGATGACGCTCGGCGGCGTGTGCTGTGCGGTCATGGCGGCCACGCCCTATCCGAAACTCCGGTCACTTTCCAAACCGGCATTGATCATTGCCGTGGTGTTTTTAGTCGTCGTGCTCATTCCGCACATCGGCATTAAAGTCAGCGGCGCGCGCCGGTGGCTCGGGCTCGGGAGTATCCGCGTCCAACCCTCGGAATTTACCAAGCTCGCGCTCATCATTTGGCTAGCGCATTACTTGGCGAAAGAAAAACGCTGGATTGATCGGTTTGGTCGCGGTTTCGTGCTGCCAATGGCTGTGGTCGGCGGAACGTGTTTGGTAGTTTTGGCCGAGCCGGATTTCGGCACGACGGCGTTGCTGGCGGCGGTTGCCGTGGCGATGATGTTCGTCGCCGGCGTGCGGCTCCGGTATCTCGGGCCCACAATTTTAACCGGCATCATCGGGTTCGCAGTGCTGATTGCGCACAATCCGGTCCGGATGCGTCGGATGCTAGCGTTCACCGACCTCGCAAAATACAAAGCCGGTCCCGGCTACCAAGTCTGGCAGGCGATGCTGGCGTTTGGCTCCGGCGGCATTAACGGTCTCGGCCTGGGCAACAGCCGGCAAAAAATGTTTTATCTGCCGGAAGCCCATACCGATTTCATTTTTCCAATCGTCGGCGAAGAGTTGGGCCTGATCGGCGTGCTGGCGGTGCTAGCGTGTTTCATGGTGTTGGTCGGGTGCGGCATTATCATCAGCCTGCGTGCGCCGGACTTGTTTGGTCAGTACCTCGGTTTCGGTATCACCACGATGATCGGCCTGCAAACGTTGATCAACATTGGCGTCGTTACCGCGTGGTTGCCGACGAAAGGGCTGGCGCTGCCGTTCCTCAGTTACGGCGGTTCAAACGTGATGATGAATCTGGTGGCGATTGGTGTCTTACTGAGTATTTACCGGCACGGCGCGGCGGAAACGCGCACGGTCGAACAGGAATTTTTCGCAAAGCGTGAGTCAGCGGCATGAAGGTTTTAATCGCATGTGGCGGAACTGGTGGGCATTTGTTTCCCGGCCTCGCGGTCGCGGAGATGCTGGCGTCGCGTCGGCATGAAGTGAAATTGCTGGTGTCGGAAAAAGCTGTGGATCAGGCGGCACTGAAAAATTCAGCGATCACGGTGCGACCGGTCGCGGCGGTGGGCTACACCGGCGCAGGCGGATTGGTGCGATTTTGTGTTCGGCTGGCGCGAGCGGTTGGTGATTGCGTAGAAGAATGCCGGCAGTTCGAACCGGATGCCGTGCTAGGCATGGGCGGGTTCACGTCGGCGCCGGCAGTGTTCGCCGCCAGTTGGCGGCGGCGGGGTGTGAAATTGATTCACGAATCCAATGCCGTGCCCGGCAAGGCGAATCGCTGGTCTGGTAAGTTGGCCGACCACATTGCGGTAGGCGTGCCGGACTGCGCGAAATTTTTTGGCCGCAAGCCGGTGACGGTAACTGGTACGCCGATTAGGCAAACGCTCCGGCAGGGAAAAGTTACCGGCGCGCATGAGCGGCTCGGGCTTGATCGGAGTCGGCTGACGGTTTTGGTAATGGGCGGAAGTCAAGGCGCGCAGGCGGTAAACGAAGCGGTGGTAGCGGCATTGCCGGGGCTGGCCGATTGGAAAGAGCAGATGCAATTTGTGCATTTGAGCGGGCCGCGCGACGAAACGATGTTGCGCGCCGCATACGAAAAGAATGGATTTCAAGCGAGTGTGATGAGCTTTTGCAGCGAAATGGAATTGCCGTACAGCGCGGCGGACTTGGTAATTGCCCGGTCAGGCGCGGCGACGTTGACGGAGCTGGCGGTATTTGGCCTGCCGGCGATTCTATTGCCGTACCCGCACGCGGCCGGCAACCATCAGTGGCACAACGCGAAAATTTTTGAGCGCATTGGTGCGGCCCGGATTGCAGAACCGGTTGCGCAGCTGCCGGCGGTGTTGCTTGACTTGCTGAACGATGCCGGCAAGCGCGCCGGGATGGCACAGGCGGCGCAGACGTTGGCGGTGACCGATGCCGCTGAGCGCATTGCGAATTTGGTGGAGACGTATGCTCACTAGGCAGCAATTAATCGACTTTCTCGGAGCGCAGCCGCGCCGCGTGCATTTTGTCGGCATCGGTGGTTGCGGAATGAGCGGCTTGGCTCGGTTGCTGTTGCAGCAAGGGCACAGCGTGACCGGCTCCGACTTGTCGCCGAACGGCGAGACGACCGGGTTGAAGAAACTCGGCGCTAAAATTTCTGTCGGCCACGCCGGTAAGAATGTGCGGACGGACACCGAGCTTGTTGTGTTCACTTCGGCGGTAACCGCTGAGAATGAGGAATTGCAAGTAGCCGCAGAATTAAAAATCCCGACGGTGCAGCGCGGGTTGTTGTTGGCGGCGTTGATGACACACCAGCACAACATCGCGATTGCCGGGACGCACGGAAAAACTACGACGACGGCGCTGCTGGCGCACGTGCTGACGCGGAGTGACAGCGCGCCAAGTTTTTGCATCGGCGGCCACGTGCCGGTGCTGGGGACGAACGCGCAGTTAGGCGCCGGTAAGTATTTCGTGGCGGAAGCTGACGAAAGCGACGGCACGTTGATTGGGTTTACGCCGCAATTTTCCGTCTGCCTAAACATCGAAGCGGAACATCTCGATCACCACCGGACAATGGACGGGCTGCTAGCAAATTTCAGATCGTTTTTTCGAAGTACGTTGACCACGATGTTTTACTGTGCCGATTGCGCGAACTGCGCGACGATGGCGCAGGAAAGTCGCGCGGCGATTTCGTTTGGGTTATCGGAAAAGGCGGATTACCGGGCACTGGATATCACGCCGACGAATCGCGGGTGCCGGTTCACGGTGGTTTGCCGGGGCCAGCGTCTCGGCGAAATTGAGTTGGTGATTCCTGGCAAGCAGAACGTCGTGAACGCGCTCGCGGCGGTGGCGGTCGCTGACAGGTTGGGGATGCCGTTTGCAAAAGTGGCGGCGGCGGTGGCGCAATTTACTGGCGCGAAACGCCGGTTTGAACGCCGGTACGACGCTGCCGGTATTGTTGTTGTGGACGATTACGCGCATCATCCGACGGAAATCGCGGCGACGCTGGCAGCGGCGCGGACGCTCGGCTTTCAGCGAATCCTCGCGGCGTTCCAGCCGCACCGGTATTCACGGACGCAGGCGTTGCAGAAGGAATTTGCGACCGCGTTCCGGCAGGCCGACAAACTCTTTTTGACCGAGGTGTATGCCGCGAGCGAACAACCGATTGCCGGCGTAAATGGACAGACGCTTTGCGACGCAGTGCTGGCGACCGGTCAGGCTGCCGTAACGTATGAGCCGGATTTGCAGCGCCTGGCGGAGCAGTTGTTCACGGAAGCGCGCGCCGGTGATCTCGTGTTGGTAATGGGTGCCGGTAACATTTACAAAGTGGCGCAAGCGGTCGCGGAAAAACTCGCACAGCAAGGGGCGAATGTCCTGATGCCGACGGCGGCGCCGGCGAGTATTGAAGCTGATTTACGCGCGGCATTGACCGGCGAGGCGGTGGTGAAGCGAGATGAACCGATGGCGCGGCACACGTCGATGCGCGTTGGTGGCCCGGCGGAGATTTGGGTGGAGCCCGCTACCGAAGCCGATTTGGCGAAGTTGCTGCGCTATTGCCACGAGCGCAACGTGCCGGTGACGATTATCGGGCGCGGGACGAATTTGCTGGTGCGGGATGGCGGGATTGCCGGCGTGGTGGTGCAACTCGCGGGCGCGGAATTTGCCAAAGTGGAAGCAGCGGATGGCGAACGCCTGCGCGCAGGCGGCGGGGCGCGGTTGCGGAGCATTGTGAATCTGGCGAAGCAGCACGAGCTGGGTGGTTTGGAATTTTTGGAAGGTATTCCCGGGTCGCTCGGTGGTGCGTTGCGGATGAATGCCGGCGCGATGGGCAAGCAGATGTTCGACGTGGTCGAGCGGATCCGGTATGTGAGTCTGACCGGTGAGATTTATGAGGCGGCAGCGGAGACGATACCGGTGCGCTACCGGAATTGTCCGTTGTTTGCGAATCACGTGGTGTTGACGGCGGTTTTGCGCGGGCAGAAGACGGCGCGGGCGGAGATTGACGCGCGGCTCCGGCAGTTCGAGCAGAAACGCTGGGCGAGTCAGCCGGCGAAGCCGAGTGCCGGTTGTGTGTTCAAGAATCCCGGCGCGATTCCAGCCGGCAGGTTAATTGACGAATTGGGGCTGAAAGGCGCGACTGTCGGCGGCGCGCGGGTGTCGGAGATGCACGGTAATTTTATTGTGAATGAAGGCAGCGCAACGGCGGGCGATGTGTTGGCGTTGATGGAGCAGATTCGTACGCGGGCCCGGCAGGAGCGGGGGATTGAACTGGAAACGGAAGTTCAAATTTTAGGGAGGGAAGGATGAAGAATTTGAAAGTGGCGGTGTTGATGGGCGGGCCGTCAGCGGAAGCGGAAGTGTCGCGGAAATCCGGGGCGATGGTGGCGGCGGCGTTGCGCCAAGCCGGTATGACGGTGGTGCCGGTGGATCTTCAGGGCACGGAGGTCAATTTGCCGGCGGATGTGGATGTGGCGTTCATCGCGATGCACGGGACGTTTGGCGAGGATGGACAGATTCAGCGAATTTTGGAAGACCACGGCGTGGCGTATACGGGCTCGGATCCCGGCGCGAGCGCGCGGGCGTTCGACAAGGTGTTGGCGAAGGAATGTTTTATTGAGGACGGCATCCCGACGCCGAAGTCGGTGGTGTTTGATGGGGTGAATCTACCGGAAGAATTGCGCTGGCCGTTGTTTGTAAAGCCGGCCCGGCAAGGTTCGAGCGTGGGGATTAGCCGAGTAGATGATTTGTCGGCGTTGCTGCAGGCGTACCAACAGGCGAAGCAGTTTGACTCGCAGGTTTTGGTGGAGGAATTTGTCCGCGGGCGCGAGTTCACGGTTGGGATTTTGGATGGCACGGCGTTGCCGGTGGTGGAGATCCGCACGAAGCGCGAGTTTTTTGATTACGAGGCGAAATACATCGCCGGGGCCGCCGAGGAGATTTGTCCAGCGACGTTGGACGAGACGAGGACAATGTGGGCGAAGACGTTTGCGTTGCGGGCGCACGATTGTTTGGGGTGCCGGGATTATTCGCGAGTTGATTTAATGCTGGACGAAGAGACCGGAAAGTTTTTTGTGCTGGAAGTGAACACGCTGCCAGGGATGACGGCGAATAGTCTGTTGCCCAAAGCGGCGCGGGCGGCGGGGCTGGAGATGCCGGCGCTTTGCTCGCGAATGGTGGAACTGGCGTTGGCGCGACGGATGGAGGCGGTGACGGTCTGATGATTAAGATTGGTAATCGGCGGCGGAAGCGCAACGGATTTTTGTTGGATGTGAAAGTCCAGACGGAAGGCCGGCTGCGGAGTCGCGTGCGTTGGCTGTCGGCCATCGCGGCGGTGGTTGCGATAACCGGGCTCACCGGCTACGGAGTTTACCGAATGGTGAAATTCACCGCGGCGCGATTGGTGTACGAAAATCCGCGGTTTGCGATCACGGAGATCACGGCTGATACCGACGGTGGGTTGACGAAGCAGCAGATACTGAATTTAGCCGGCGTAGCGGTTGGGCAGAATATTTTGTCGATCGATCTTGCGCAAGTGCAGCGGAATTTAGAAGCGGTGCCGGTAATCCGTTGCGTCGAGGTGCGGCGCGTGATGCCGGCAAAGTTATTGATCCGGGTGAACGAGCGGATTGCGGTGGCGCGGTTGAAGGCGGCGGACGCGCAGGTGTTATTTATCGACCGGGCCGGGATGGTGATGACGCCGATTCGTTTCCACGATGGCACGGTGATTCAGCCGCAAGCGCCGGGGACGTTGCCGGTATTGACTGGCGTGGCGCTGGTGGATGTGCGCGTCGGCAAGCAGGTGCAATCGGAGCAGATTTACCGGGCGTTGGAGTTACTCGATAAAGTGCAGCAGGCGGCGGCCGGGTCGATGATGGAAATCGCGACGGTGGATTTGGCGAAGCCGCGCCACCTGACGTTGACGACCAAGCAAAATACACAGGTGAAATTTGATGTGACCGGGTTTCAACAACAAATGCGCCGGCTTAGTGCAATTATGACGTGGGCGGCGCAACGGCAGAAGTTGGTGACGGCGGTGGATTTGACCGTGGCACGCGGGGTGCCGGTGGCGTTTTCAAATTGAAGGGGAAATTATGATGGCTAAAGATCGAATCATTGTGGGGTTAGAAGTTGGGACGTCGAAAGTCTGCGCCGTGGTCGGCGAAGTCGTGGACGGCGGTAATATTTTAATAATCGGCGTGGGCCAGGTGGCTTCGGAAGGCGTGCGCAAAGGCGAGATCGTCAATATGGAAGCCGCCACGCAAAACATTCACGACGCGCTGATTCAAGCGGAAGCGAGTGCGGATGTTGAGATTCGCAATGTCTACGCCAGCGTGACCGGCGGGCATCTGCGGTGCTTCAACAACCGCGGCAGCGTCGCCGTTACTAACGAGGAGCGTGAGATTACCGAGGACGAAGTCCGCAATGTGATGCTCAACGCCAAAGCCGTGAACATTCCGATGGATCACGTGGTGTTGCACGCCATCCGGCAGCGGTTTTATGTGGATGGCGCGGACGGCATTCAGACGCCGCTTGGAATGATGGGCGCGAAGCTCGAAGCGGATGTCCATGTGATTCACGGTGTGAAGACGCGGTTGCAAAATACAATCCGCTGCATCAAACAGGTTCCGCTTGATGTCGCCAACATCGCTGTCAGCAGCCTCGCCTCCGCGCTGGCCGTGTTGACGCCGGAGCACCAGCAACTCGGCGCAGTTGTGATCGATATGGGTGGCGGTACGACAGATTATATCGTGTACCGGGACGGCACGATTCAACACACCGGCGTCATTGCAGTCGGCGGTGACCACATCACCAATGACATTGCGACCGGTTTAAAAATTCCAATGAACCGGGCCGATGCGCTGAAAATTGAACACGGCTCGTTGGAGTTATTGGACGTGGATGAAACTATCAGCTTGAAGCGCGAAGTCGGTTTGGCGGATCGGGAGGTCTCGAAACAACAGCTTTGCCGACTGATGAACTTGCGTGTTGAGGAAACGCTCAACTTCATCAAGCAAGACCTCGATAAACATAAGTTGACTGATTATCTCGGTGCCGGCGTGTTCATTACCGGCGGTTGCGCTAGGCTGCGCGGGATGGAGCGGTTGGCTTCGAATGTTTTCGGATTGCCGGTGCACATCGGTCACAGCCACACTGTCAATGGTCCAACTGCAACCATCGAAAGCCCAGAATATTCCACCACCATCGGTCTGATTCGGTACGCCCAAGGTTCGCATCGCGATCAGCACCGGGAACAAACCTCGATTCAACGCGTCACCGAAACCTGTCGCGGTTACTTCTTGAAAATTCGCGCGATGATGTGAGGAGAAAATTATGACACCGATTCGCAAACCAATTGAATCCAATGATGCACCGGCACTCGCCCGCCTGAAAGTTTTCGGCGTGGGCGGCGCTGGTTGCAATGCCGTCGGCCAAATCGCCGGTGCCATTGCCGGCAATGCCCAGCACCCGCTGACAGGGATTGAACTCGTCGCCATCAATACTGACTTGCAGGCATTGAGCGGCATTACCGGCGCGGAGAAAATGCAAATCGGTTCGGCCATCACGCACGGACTCGGTGCCGGCGGCGATGTGGAACTCGGTTTGCGCGCGGCCCAGCAGGATGCTGAACGATTGGAAGCAATCGCACAAAATACCGGCATCGTTTTCATTGTGGCCGGCCTTGGTGGTGGTACCGGGACCGGCGCAGCGCCGGTTGTGGCGCGGGCCGCAAAAGGTCAGGGGGCGCTAGTGTTGGCGTTTGTGATGTTGCCGTTTGCGTTTGAAGGTGTCGGGCGCCGGCAGAAAGCAATTGCCGGTTTGGATCAACTCAAAGCGCACGCTGACGCGGTGATCTGTATTCCCAATGACAAATTATTCAAGATTGCCGGCGCCAGCGCGACAGCGCTGGACGCGTTTCAGCGCGGCAATGAGCTGGTGGCGACCGGCGTGCAGGCATTCTGGCAATTATTGGCTCGGAAAGGTTTGATCAATGTGGATTTCGCCGATTTGCGCAATGCGCTCGGCTCCAAACACAGCGATGGGCTGTTCAGCTTCGGTACCGCTACCGGCAAGGAAAAATCGCGCGAGGCGGTGAAGGCGTTGCTGGAGAATCCATTATTTGACGGCGGCGATGTGTTGGGCAAAGCGGAAGCCGTTTTGATTAGTGTGCTGGGCGGCCCTGATATGACGTTGGCCGATGTGCAGCACGCCGTTGAACCGATTTCGCGCATCGCATCGCGCGGTCAGGTGACAATGGGCGCGGCAATTGATGAAGCGCATGCGGACCGGTTAACGATTACCGTCATTGCCACCGTTAATGCCTTGCCTCGACGCGCGGCACCGGCACCGGTCGCGACACGGCAACCGGTTCAAGAAGTTACCACGCCGGTCACGCCATTGGTGAAGCCTGCCGTTAGCAAGAAAGACGCGCAGGCCAAGCAGGAAAACTTGCCACTGGAAGGTGTTTCGCGGGGCCGGTTTGAGAAGAGCGAGCCGACGCTTTACAACGGCGAAGACCTCGACGTGCCGACCTACATCCGCCGGGGTGTTAGTCTGAAGCGGTAGCCAGCTGGTCGCAAAAAGCGCATTGCTGGTGTATTGTCTCAATTATGAAAAGTATAATTAGTTGGTTGTGCTTGGTGGTGTTGGGCGGAGTGCTGGTGTTGCCGGTAATGGCGCAAGATGACGCGCCGACGGTTCCGCAGCCGGTGAAAATGTGTTTCGCGAAACCGTCTTGCGGGATACCGGCAGCGAAGGGTTGCCCGATGTGCCCAATGGGTCGGTGTTTACTACGCTGCGTGTTATCCATCCTCGCGGTCATTCACGTGTTGGCGGCAGTGTGGGTCTACAGCGACATCCGCAAACGCGGCGAAGGCTCCGGCATCTTTATTGTGCTGGCGTTGCTGGGCGGAATCCCCGCGACCATTCTCTACGCGCTGGTGCGCATCGGCGACAAGAAGACCTAGCGATGGTAATGTCCGGCGGGTATGGAAACGCTCGCCCAGACATTGAATCGGCTGGCGCAGCCCGGTGCGCTTTACGAAAAGCTGCCGGAACAGCGGGTGCGCTGTTACGCTTGTGGGCATCGGTGTCTGATTTTTGACGGGCACGCCGGCATCTGCCGGGTGCGGTTCAATCGCGGTGGGACGCTGTTTGTCCCGCGTGGCTATTTTGCCGGTGTCCAATCCGATCCGATTGAGAAAAAGCCGTTTTTCCACGCATTACCGGGATCACAGGCGATGAGTTTCGGGATGTTGGGCTGCGATTTGCACTGCGGGTATTGCCAGAATTGGGTCACATCGCAGGCATTGCGTGACCCGGCTAGCGGTGCGCCGGTAATGGCGATGACTGCGGCGGAGTTCTGCCGGCACGCGGTTGCGCAGGGCGCGGCCACGGTGACGAGCACTTACAACGAACCGTTGATTACGAGCGAATGGGCGGTGGAAGTGTTTCAGGAAGCGCGCCGGCACGGATTGCGGACGGCATTTGTCTCCAACGGCAACGCGACTGAGGAAGTGCTCGATTACCTCCAGCCATGGGTGGATTTTTACAAGGTGGACTTGAAAAGTTTCAACGACCAGAATTACCGAAAACTCGGCGGCAAACTCGATAACGTGCTGAAGACTATCGCGCTACTTCACCAGAAAGGTTTCTGGATGGAAATCGTGACGTTGATTGTGCCGGGCTTCAACGACAGCGCCGAGGAGCTTCGTAACATTGCCAAGTTCATCGCCGGTGTGTCGGTGGATATTCCGTGGCATGTGACGGCGTTTCATCCTGATTACCGGATGGAGGATCGTGACGCGACGAGCGGGCGGCAACTATTGCGTGCCTGTGAAATCGGCGTCGAGGCCGGTCTGCGGTATGTCTATGCGGGCAACTTGCCGGGGATGACTGGGGAGTGGGAGAACACGCGGTGTCCGTCCTGCCGTGAGACACTTGTGGAACGGTGCGGATTCAATGTGCTGGCGAACCGGTTGACGGCGACGGGTTGTTGCCCAAAATGTGCCACCGCTATCGCCGGTCGATGGCGGTAAAATTCGTTATGCTCTTTGCTGCCAGTGTTTCGGGTTGTGTTTTGCGTGGAAGACGGCAAGCACAACAACACGGTTGGTTTCAGCAACGAAAAATACTTCGTATGGGAACCGGCGAAGAATCGCTCGGCGAACGGTTTTGTGGATGAGTGGGTATTGTGCGGGATGCCGGGCAATTCCTTGGAAGACAGCGTCGGCAGCCAGTAGGAACTCTGATCCGAGCCCGGAGACGTACTTTTCATACCAGTCAAAGGCGTCCGCCATCTCCGCCTCGGCCGCAGGTCGGATGATCAATTCCGGAATCACGCGCGATTTTTGATTCGTTCCCGGACAAGCGCCCACGGACTTCCAGCGGACGGATTCTGATGATAGGCATCAAGGCGGCGGTCGAGTTCGGTCTTCTGTTCTTCTGTCAGCGGGAGGGCATCTGGAACTTCCGAGACGCTGTCCCAAATGGCTTCGACCAAAAGAATCCGTTCGGGAACGCTCAGCTTGAGGATATCAGCTTTTGTCATGACGCTCACAACGCCGTTAACATACTCAGTTTCGTGGCTTATCTCAATCCCTGATTTTCCCCAACAGAAATCAGTAAGCAGGCATTATTGCAATGATTCGCTTGACACCACATTGTCGCATCGTCAGGATGCGCGGTGTTGTTAGGAATAACGGTGCGCTCTGTTGGTTGGTCAATGCGGAAACGATGATGCGAGTCGAAGAACCACTGGGTAACTCTGGCCGTCTTGGCAGTCGCGCAGTCGCGCAGTCGCGCAGTCGCGCAGTCGCGCAGTCGCGCAGTCG
>JBAWWR010000055.1:0-16815 GCA_037146675.1 Verrucomicrobiota bacterium
CACCGACGTGAAAGACGTTTACGCCAAGCACAAACGCTGCCTCGTCGCGGTCAGTTAAGGCATTTCCGATGCGCAAGGCGTCGCCATCGCCGCCAAGTTCACCAAGGAAGTGGACAGCCACGGCAACGTTCAACTCTCCGGCAGCGGCGCGCTCGGCGACGTGCTTGCCAAAGAAATTAAAGAGAAAGCCGAGATTTCTCGCGTCCGCGCCGACACCTTCGGCTATCTCCAGCGTTCTTTTGCCGGCGTAGTCAGCGCCAATGACGCCAAGGAAGCCCGGCTCGCCGGCGTGGCTGCGGTAAGATTTGCCACCGGCGGTAAATTCGCCAACGGCAGCACCGCCATCAAACGCAAGCCCGGCAAGAAATACGCCGTCACCATCGAGCGCACCGAGTTGAAGAACGTCGCCAAGGAAACCCGGCACATGCCCGACGAGTTCATCAACAAAGACGGCAACGATGTAACATCGGCCTTCATCGCCTACGCCAAACCGATTGTCGGCGACCTGCCGAAGATCGGCCGGCTGAAGGCTGTGCCAGTCTCCAAGGCGCAATAACAATGCATCTCGCTAGTTGCCGGCTGTACGGGTTTATCGACACCGCATACCTTGCCGGCCGGCAGCCGGGCGCAGTCGCAAAAGAATTGATCGCCGGCGGCGTGGATATCATTCAAGTTCGCGCCAAGGAATTGTCGCACGCTCAGCGCGTCGAACTCGCCCGCGCCGTCGTTAATGCTGCGCAAGACGTGCCGGTAATCGTGAACGACGACATTGCCGCCGCGCGCGAAACCGGCGCGGCCGGTGTGCATCTCGGCCAAGAAGATTTCGCCGGCCTAACGCGTGACCGGTTGAAAGATTTGCGCATTGTCGGAATCAGCACACACTCGCTGGCGCAAGCTCGGCAAGCCGAACGCGACGGCGCGGATTACATCGGCGTCGGTCCAGTATTCGCCACCGGTACAAAACCCGGTGTGAAACCGGTCGGTCTGGAATTAGTGAAAGCAGTGACCGGGCAAATCGCGATTCCGTTTTTCGCCATTGGTGGTATCACGTTGCAAAACTTGGACGCGGTGCTTGCCGCCGGCGCAACGCGCATCGCGGTTGTCTCGGCGATTCTGAATGGCGCGGATGTCGCTGCGGCTGCGAAAAACTTTAAGGAAAAGCTACCGGTATGATTACAAAGCGCACCATTGTTCAGCAAGTCATCAAGCAACTCGGTCTCGAGCTGGAAAGTCTGGCCGGTGCCTCGGCGAATATGCACGCCGATGCTTCCGACGAGCAGAGCAAAGCCGAAGACCAATACGACACGCGCGGCCTAGAGACCGCGTACCTCGCCAGTTCGCAGGCGCGCCTGGCAACTGAGACCGAAGCTGCGTTGGCGGCGTACCAAGCGCTCACGCTCCAGAAATTTGCTCCGGCAGATCCGATTGACTTGACGGCGCTGGTTGAATTGGAATCGCACGGCGCGCGCGACCTTTATTTCATCGGTCCCAATCGTGGTGGATTGGAGATTAAACACGACGGAACAGAAGTCCTCGTTATCGCGCCAGAATCACCGCTCGGGCAGCAACTCATCGGCAAGCAGGCTGGTGATCAGGTCAAGCTCCAGACGCGTGGGCCGGCGCAGGAATTCAAAATCATCTCCGTTCGATGAGCCTTCTTCCTGTCAATCCTGACAAAGAAACCCAGCTCGCGCAACGCATGACCGCGCTCGGCGTCCGCGAAGCCGACATCGAAGAAACGTTCGTCCGCTCCGGTGGTCACGGCGGTCAAAACGTCAACAAAACTTCTACCTGCGTGATGCTCGTGCACCGGCCGACCGGCTTGCAAGTGAAATGCCAGGAGAGCCGCCAGCAAGGTCTCAACCGGTTTCTGGCGCGCCGGCTATTGCTCGACAAGATTGAAGCCCGGCAAAAAGGTTTTGTGGCCACCAAGGTCGCCAAGGCTGAGAAGATTCGCCGTCAGAAGCGCCGGCGTAGTCGCCGCGCGAAAGCCAAGATGCTCGACAACAAGTCTCACCACGCTGCTAAAAAACAGTCCCGCCGGTCTGGCGCGTGGGATTAGCTCGCCGGTAGGCTGTTCAACTTTGCCGAGGCCGCTTCCCATGCGGGCACGATGCGGGCGAGGGATTCGGCGGTACCGGTCAGTTGGCGGTTGATTTCCACGGCGCGGCCCGGCTTCTCGTAGGTTGCCGGTAACTCCAACTCAGCGGTGAGTTCAAGTTGGGATTTTTCCAGCTGGGCAATCTCGGCTTCCAGTGTGCTGACTGATTTTTGTGCTTCACGACGCTCGCGACCAGTCGCTTGTCGGTCTTCGGAGCTGCGGCGTTTTTGTTCGCGGATCGTGGGCTTGGCTACCGGCGCCGGCGGCGCAACAGGGACAACGGGCACGATGGTGGCGGACTTGTCGAGGTAGTATTGGTAGTCGCCGTGGTACGGCGTGAGCACGCCGGAGTCAACGTGCAGGACGTGTTTGGCAAGTTTACGGATGAAATAGACATCGTGGCTGATGAAGATGAGCGTGCCAGAGAATTGTTCGAGCGCGCCGATGAGCGCGTCAATACTGGCCATGTCGAGGTGTGTGGTCGGCTCGTCCATCAAGAGCAAGTTCGGCGGATCGAGAAGTAATTTTACAAGTGCCAACCGGCTTTTTTCGCCACCGCTGAGGATGCCGACTTGTTTGAACACGTCATCACCGCGAAACAGGAATGAGCCGAGGACAGTGCGGACGGATTCGGTGGAAACTTTTTGCGGTGTGTCGAGCGCTTCTTCAAGAACGGTGCGGTCGGCGCGCAACATTTCCACCCGGTACTGGGCGTAGTAACCGGCTTTGACGTTTATCCCGAGTTCGCGGCTGCCGGCTTGGACCTGCAGAACGCCGGCCAGCAGTTTCAGTAGCGTTGATTTACCAGCACCGTTGGGGCCGACGAGAACGATGCGTTGGCCGCGTTCAGCCTCGAACTCCATGCCCCGGTAAACCACGGTCGTATCGTAGGAATAATGGATGTCCTGAAGTTTGATAACGCGGTGGCCGCTGCGTTGCGGCTGCGGAAAATGAAAGTGGATGCTCCGGCCTTCCTTAACCGGCGCTTCGATTTTGTCCATTCGCTCGATTTGTTTGAGCTTGGCTTGCGCTTGTGACGCTTTGCTGGCTTTGGCACGGAAGCGGTTGGCGAAATCTTGAAGCTGTTCGATTTTCTTCTGCTGATTTTTGTAAGCGGCCAGCAACTGCACGTCGTTGGCTTCACGCTGAAGGAGATAATCGTCGTAATTGCCGCGGTACCGGAAGATTTGCGATTGCCGGATTTCAATAATACTGCCGACGAGCTGGTTGATAAATTCCCGGTCGTGCGAGATCACTAAAATTGCGCCGGGATAATGCTTCAGATATTCCTGAAACCACTGCAACGCGCCGAGGTCGAGGTGGTTCGTCGGCTCGTCGAGCAAGAGCAAGTCCGGCTGTTGCACCAGCAACCGGGCCAGATAGGCGCGCATCACCCAACCGCCGCTCATCGCTTTCGCCGGTCGGTCGAAATCGCGTTCCCGGAACGCCAGACCGCGGAGAATGGTTTTAGCGCGCGGTTCAAGTTGGTATCCGCCGAGTTCATCGTAGCGGGCTTGCACTTCGTGGAAATCTTCCGATTCAGTATCGTGGCCGGCTTCGAAAGCTTTCAAGCGCCGTTGCAATTCAGCAACCTCCGGCGTGATGGCGATGGCCAATTCGAGCACGGTCTCATCGCCGGCTGGCGCAGTTTCCTGGGGCAAGTGACCGATGGTGGAGCCACGCTCGATATTTACTTCGCCTTCGTCCGGCCAGTCGTAGCCGAGCGCGAGATTGAAAAGCGTGGACTTGCCGGCGCCGTTCGGGCCGACCAGCCCGATCCGTTCGCCGCGGTTGACCTGCAGCGACGCGTTCTCGAAAAGAGTCCGCGCGCCAAATGCCTTGGTGATGCCTGAAATGGTTAACATGGGGAGCCGCGTAACGTACCGATAAAACTTCATCGGAGCAAGGCATAAACATTGATTTCCGTCGCCGTAGGTCACATGCTGTTGACAATGACGACACAAGATAACCACCGGCCGCTGCTGGATTGGCTGCTGGCGAAATTTCCAGACGTGCCGAAGAAACGCGCGAAACAATGGATTACTGCCGGCCGGGTCAACGTCAACGGGATCGTTGTTCGCAAGCCGCATCAACTGATGTCGAACCCCGGCGTTGCGCTGAAGCTCCTCGACCGGCAGGCTACGACGCTGGATTGCGGGCGAGATGGATGGCAGATTCACACGCGCGTCAACCTGATGTACCTCGACAGCGCGCTCGCGATTGTGAACAAAGGGCCGGGCCTGCTTTCGCTCTCCGCAGCGCCTGATGATTTGTCCGCGCAAAGTATTCTGTCGGATTTTCTGTCCGGCAAGCTTCACATTTTTGATCGGACCCTCGTCGAACGTACGTTGCCGGCGGTCTATCGGCGGTTGAAACCGTTGCCGGTACATCGGCTGGACCAATACACCAGTGGCGTCTTTTGCATGGCGATGAATTCAACTTCGCGGGCGAGTTTAATTGAGCTGGTGAGCGCGCACAAGATGCAGCGCGAATACGTGGCGTATGTCGAAGGTCGATTGAAATTGGCACAAGGCACGTGGCGAAACTGGTTGAAGTTGAGTGAAGACGAACTCCGGCAGGTGGTCGTGTTGCAACCGGAAGCCGAGGCGGTGGAGGCAATCACGCACTATGAAGTTATCGCAGAACTCGAGGGAGTGACGAAGTTGCGGTTGAAATTGGAGACCGGCCGCAAACATCAGATTCGCGCTCAAGCCGCGTTTGCCGGTGCGCCGCTCATCGGCGACCGGACATACAATCCCCGTCGCCGGATTGAATTTCCACGGCAAGCACTACACGCCGAAACTCTCAGCTTTGAGCATGGCGAAAAAATGACTTGGAAAGCAGCAATGCCCGGCGATCTGCAACAACTTGAAGCCAGCTTACGGCGGAGATAAAGCGATTTATTCGCGTGCATTCGCGGCCATTCGTGGCTAGAAAATCCAAACTATGAGCTTACTCATTACCGGTTCCATTGGACTCGACAGCGTTAAGACGCCGCTCGAAGAACATCACGACTTGCTCGGTGGTTCGGCGAGCTACGCGGCGATTGCTGCCGGCTTCTTCACGCCGGTCAACCTCGTCGGGATCGTCGGTGACGATTTTCCGAAACCGTATCTCGAACTGTATCGGAAACACGGCGTCAATCTCGACGGTCTCGAAATCGCCGCCGGCAAGACGTTCCGCTGGTCAGGCGAATACGAATGGGACTTGAACAAGCGACGGACGTTGTCGATCGCGCTCAATGTTTTCGAGAAGTTCAATCCGACATTGCCGGCAGAGTACCGAAATGCGCCATTCGTTTTTCTCGCCAACATTTCGCCACAGCTCCAGATGCACGTGCTCAGCCAGGTGCCGAAGCCGCAGTTTGTCGTGGCGGACACGATGGATTTGTGGCTGGAGATCGCGCGGGAAGCGTTGCTGGAACTGCTGAATCGGATTGACTGCCTGATTCTGAACGAGAGCGAGGCGCGCGAGTTGATGAAGGAAACCAGCCTGATCAAGGCCGGCCGCGGCATTCTGAAACTCGGTCCGAAATACGTCTGCATCAAAAAAGGCGAACACGGCTGTCTACTATTCGGCGAGGACCTGTTCTTCAGTGCGCCGGCGTACCCGCTCGAAGACATTCACGATCCGACCGGCGCGGGCGATTGTTTTGCCGGCGCCTTTACCGGCTACCTCGCCAAAGTCGGCAAGGTGAACGCCACGACGCTGCGCAACGCCGTCATCTATGGCAGCGTCATCGCGAGCTTCAACGTAGAAGCATTCAGCCTCGGCCGACTACAAACGCTCACACCGGCGGATATTGACAACCGGTATCAAGCGTTTCGGCAGATGAGCCATTTTGAATTGCATTGAGCGCCGCCAGTCGGCGCGTTAGAATATCCAATGATGGACAAGATTTTAATTGTCGATGACGACGCCGATATCCGGCGCGCATTCCGACGGAATCTCGAAAGCGAGACGCTCCAAATCGTCGAGGCAGCGGATGGACCGAGCGCCATTCATCAGGTCGCCGCCGCGCAACCGGATTTAGTGGTGATGGATATCCGCATGGGCGCGACCAACGGTCTCGACACGTTGCGCAAACTCCGGGAACTCAATTCCCGGTTACTCGTAATCATGATGACCGCCTACGGCACCACGCAGACGGCCATCGAAGCAATGAAACTCGGCGCGTACGATTACGTCCTAAAACCGCTCGACGTGCCGAAGCTGAAAGCCCTGATCGCCGCCGCGCTCAAGGCCGCCCGCGACATGCGCGAAGTTGTCAGCTACCAACCGTTGCTCTCGAAGGAAGATTACGCTGAAGGCATTGTCGGCAAGAGCGAGGCGATGCAGCAAGTTTTTAAAATGATTGGCCAGGTCTCGCACTCCGACGCCACCGTGCTGATTACCGGTGAGAGTGGGACCGGCAAGGAACTCGTCGCCCGTGCGATTTACCATCACAGCCTCCGGAAAGATAAACCGTTCCTCGCAATTAACTGCGCCGCCATCCCGGAAAATTTATTGGAGAGCGAACTTTTTGGTCACGAAAAAGGTTCTTTTACCGGCGCTGCCGAACGGCGTATCGGCAAGTTTGAACAATGCGACGGCGGCACGATTTTCCTCGACGAAATCGGCGATATGCCGCTGCAGACGCAGACAAAGATTTTGCGCATTCTCCAGAATGGCGAATTCCAGCGCGTCGGCGGCAACCAAACGTTCCGCGCCGATGTCCGCATCATTGCCGCTACCAACCGGGAGCCCGAGCGGCAAGTCGCTGCGAAGAAATTCCGCGAAGACCTTTTTTACCGGCTGAACGTTGTGCGGATTCACCTGCCGGCGTTACGCGACCGGCGCGATGATATTCCGGTGCTGGTGGATTATTTTCTGCAGAAGCTTGGTAAATCCGTTCCGTCGTCAGCGCGTGGCAAAAAGATTGCCGCTCCAGCTTTGAAACTGTTGGCCAATTTCGGTTGGCCCGGCAACGTGCGCGAATTGGAAAACGCAATCGAGCGCGCCGCCGTAGTGGCGCGCGGTGACACGTTGACGCTTGAAGATTTACCAGCGGAAATCCGCGATCCGCGCCCGCCGGTCGGAGCGCCCGAAGATGTCCACGCGGCGATTGACGCAGCAGTCCGACCATTGTTTGCCTTGGCACGCAAAGATGCGAAGTTGAAAGTCCTGCCGGCTGTCGAACGCGAATTAATTATTCGTGCATTGGAAGACACTGCCGGTAATCAGGTGCAAACCGCAAAGCTCCTCGGCATTACCCGCGCCACATTGCGCAAACGCATCGAAAAATTTGGCATCGCCCGCCGGTTGGAAGTGAAATGAGCACGACTTGTTTGCTACCGGCAACTCGCCAGCGCATCCCGGCGTGGATTCGCACCCGGCCGGCTGGCGGCGACCGCTACCTCCAGCTGCGCGCGGCCCGGCAAGGTTTTAAGCTGCATACCGTTTGCGAAGAAGCTAAGTGCCCGAATATCGGCGAATGCTGGAGCCACGGCACGGCGACGTTCATGCTGATGGGAGACACTTGCACAAGACGCTGTAATTTTTGCTCGGTGAATAAAGGTCAGCCCGGCCCGCTCGATGCCACTGAGCCGGCGAACGTTGCGGAAGTTGTCGCCGCAATGAAACTTGATTACGCGGTGCTGACCTCCGTCAACCGTGATGACTTACCGGACCAAGGCGCCGGCCACATTGCCGCGACCATTGAAGCGATCCAACAGCGGTTGCCGGCTTGCAGTATTGAAATGCTCATCCCGGATTTTCGCGGCGTTGCCGATTGCGTCCAACGCGTGGTCACCACGCCGTTGCGCGTGTTGGCGCACAACCTCGAAACTGTCCCGCGTCTGTACCGGCAGGTCCGGCCCGGCGCGGTGTACGAGCGCTCGCTTCGCGTCTTGGCCGTGGCAAAAGAATTTCGACCAGACATCATCACCAAGTCCGGATTGATGCTTGGCCTCGGCGAAACGCGGGAAGAGTTGCTCCAAGTTTTCGCTGATTTGCGCCGGCACGGCTGCGACATTCTCACGCTCGGCCAGTATTTGCAGCCGTCACCAGAGCAATTACTGGTGCAAGCATTCATCACACCGCAAGAATTTGCCGAACTCCGCAACGCCGCTTTGCCGCTCGGCTTTCGGCACGTTGAGAGTGGACCAATCGTGCGGACTTCCTATCACGCTTGGCAACACGTCGAGCCCTTGAAACACCAATGAAAACACAATTTGCTAATGCCTACGTTCTGAATGTTCTGACCGGTGACCATCCCGGTATCGTCGCCGCCATCACCCGCGCCGTGAACCAGCGCGGTGGCAACATCGACGCGTGCAGCCAAACTGTCGTCGAAGGTTTTTTCACGTTGATCATGGTCATCAGCTTCGCCAAGCCGGTCGAGCCGGACGGATTGGCCAGTGAAATCCGTGGCGATCCGGCGAACGGTTTTCAAGTCGTTGCTCGCAACTTCGTCCAGCCGGTTGCAAAGCCTGTCACCGCTGTGGACCGGTTTGTCCTCACGGCGTTCGGTAAAGACAAACCCGGTATTGTTCGCCGGTTCAGCGAATATCTTGCCGGCAAAGACATCAACATCCTCGATCTGTTCGCTCACCGGCAAGGCGACGACTTTCTGCTGATTGGCCAGCTAGAAATCCCGGCCGCACGCGACCTCGCGCTGCTGCAGGCCGACCTCGAACAGATTGCTACCGAGGAAGCGTTCACAGTTAAACTCCAACACGAAAATATTTTCGTCGCCACCAACCACCTCCGCTTCGAAAGGTAATCATGCTGCGCACCGACGAAATTCTCTCGACCATCCAGATGCTACACGCCGAAAGTCTCGACGTGCGCACCGTCACGCTCGCGCTCAATGTGGACGACTGCGCGGCGCCGAGTGTGGACTCACTCTGTCGCAAGCTCCGCGAGAAAATCACCGGCCGCGCCAGTCGGCTTGTCGAAACCTGTAACAAGGTGGGTCGCAAATACGGCATTCCGATCGTCAACAAACGTATCGCCATCTCACCGGTGTCGCATCTCCTCGCCGGCCACGGCCAAACTGCCGCACTCGCTGTCGCGAAAACTCTCGACGAAGCCACGGCGGCCTGCGGCATTGATTTGGTTGGCGGATTTTCAGCGCTCGTCCACAAAGGCATTACACCGGCCGACGCGTGCGTGATGCGTTCGCTGCCGGAAGTGCTCAGCCAAACCAAACGCGTTTGCGCTAGTATCAACGTCGCGACGACTAAGGCCGGTGTGAACATGGATGCCATCGGCGAAATGGGCCGCATCATTCTTGAAATCGCCGCCGCCACCGCCGCGCAAAAAGGTTTCGGCTGCGCCAAGCTCGTCGTGTTCGCCAACATTCCCGAAGATAATCCGTTCATGGCCGGCGCTTACGTCGGCGAAGGCGAACCGGAAGCGGCGGTCAATATCGGCGTCAGCGGTCCGAATGTCGTCGTCAGCGCTCTGCGCCGTCGGCTCGCGCTTGGTAAAAAACTTACGCTCAACGAACTCGCCGAGGAAATTAAACTCACCAGCTTCCGCGTGACCCGCGTCGGTGAACTTGTCGGCCGGGAAGTCGCCGACGAACTTGGCATCGTATTCGGCATCGTCGATCTTTCGCTCGCACCGACACCGAAAGTTGGCGACAGCGTCGGCGAGATTTTGAAGACGCTCGGTATTGCTAAAATCGGCGCGCCCGGCAGCACTGCGGCAGTTGCGATGCTGACTGACGCTGTGAAAAAAGGCGGCGCATTTGCATCCTCAAGTGTCGGCGGAATGAGCGGCGCATTTATCCCGGTCAGTGAAGACGCCGTGCTCGACGACGCCGTTACGAAAGGTCATCTTTCGTTAGAAAAACTGGAAGCCATGACCAGCGTCTGCTCTGTCGGTCTCGATATGATCGCCATTCCCGGTAACACACCAGCGGAAACCATCGCGGCCATTATCGCCGACGAAGCAACGATCGGCGTCATCAACAATAAAACCACCGGCGTGCGATTGATTCCGGTGCCCGGTGCAAAAGTTGGCGACCGCGTCGAATACGGCGGCCTGTTCGGTGGCGCGACCATCATGGAGGTTCGCAATTCCGGTGCGAGCGCTGATTTTGTCAATCACGGCGGCCGAATCCCGGCGCCAATTCAGTCGTTGCGGAACTAGTCTATTCCGAAATATTTTTTGCTGAACACGAAGATCGTCTGGCCGCTGCCCTGTTTGGATGTGAGCTCGCACGGAATTCCCAACGCGTCCATTTCTCCTTGAGGATTTTTCCGAAGCGCGGGTGATGGATGCCGATGTTCTGGTCCGTGACCGGCGTGGCGAGCGAATAATCGTAGAGCTGGAGCACCGGCGGATCGTCCGCGGTCAGGTAATTGAGCGCCGATACTTCCTCGAACAAACGGCACTTCTCCGCTGGTAGATTGTCGAGCGTGTCTAATTTCACTCCGAAGAATGCGGCGAGGAACCGGCTTTTGTATGTGTCGTTCTCCGGGATGAGCTGCTTGATGAAGCGCGGGTCGTAGGAGCATTGGCCATCGATGACGGCCATGCAGGTGAGGCGGGTGGATTCGCGCTGGATCGGATCCGCGCTCTGCGGATTGGCGAGGTCATTGTGAAAATCGAGCCACAATGCGATGCCGGCCCCGGCGGATGCGCCGGTCGCCGCAACGCGTTTGGGGTCAAGATTCCAGTCCTTGGCGTGGTGGCGAATAAACTGAATCGCCCGAGACGAGTCAAGGAACGCCGCCGGGGCGATTGCATCCTGTGATAACCGAGTTGATGGCAATCACCGCGATTTTCGCATCCAATCAGCGCTTCAGTAAATCCCGATCGATGGTTTTCTCGCCCTTCTCAAAGCCGCCGCCGTGGATGGAAACCAGTACCGGCTGGGGCTTGGCGGATTTGGTAAGCCAAACATCCATCACATTCCGCGCGTGCGGGCCGTACGACAGATTGGCATACGTTGGTTCGAGATCCCGGCTGGGTTTGGTTGCGGTCGGTTTCGTTTCTTGCGCGAATCCAGCCGTTCCTAGCAGGCTCGCCAGAAGGGCAATCATTACGATGCGGGGCATAGAGGTGGCCTTTCCATTTACTATCTTTGAGCGGCAGCCAATGAAAACGCTGTCAGTTTGGTCATCGTGGATGAACCGGGCGAACTACCTAGTCTACGGCTGCGGTTCGTGCTTACTGGCGTAGTAGTCAATCTGCTGGCAGATGCGGTGGAGGACATTTACATCGCGCTGCTCCAATGGCGCGCGGCCCAAAACCCGCCGGAGCGACCGCAGAAACGATTCCGCATCGCCTTGGTGCGGACGGAACCCGACTTTTGCCAGTGATGTGGAGAGGTGATTGAGCAAGGTTTCGACTTCGTGCACCGTCGCCAAGTTCTGGCGCGGGATCGGTACGGTGCCGAGGCTGGCGGCGTAAATCTCGTAGGCGAAAATCATTACGGCTTGCGCTAAGTTAAGTGACGGGTGCTCAGAGGCTTGCGGGACGCTGGCGATTTCCTGGCACTGCCGCAATTCGACATCGCTGAGCCCGGATTCTTCCCGACCGAAAACGAGGCCGACCCGGTGTTTTTGCGACAACGACGCAATCTTACCGGCAGCTTCCCGGCAGGTGAGCACTTGCGGAAATTGTGACCGGCGTTTCCGGTGGGTAGTACCGATCAGCCAATGCAAGCCGGCTGTCGCTTCTTCCCAAGTCGCTACGGTGCGGGCGCTTGCAAGCAAATCGCCGGCACCGTGGCCCATCATTGTGGCCTGCATGCTGGTCTTAAATTCGACGCCGTTAACGACTACCAGATTGGTTAGCCCCATCGTTTTCATCGCGCGCGCTGCCGAGCCGACGTTGCCGGCGGTGGCCGGTTCGACAAGGATGACGGTGACATTGTCCAGACTTGGCAACGCGCCAAACGTCATGACCGGTTCCGGATGCGTTTCGTGTGGTTTTCTCATCGTTCTAAAATAATTGTAACTGGCCCATCATTAACAAGTTCTACAGCCATCATCGCGGCAAAGCGACCTTCAGCGATTGGTAAGTTGGTCGCAGCGCGTAGGCGTGTCATAAAGTCACAGTAGAGCGGTTCAGCTTCCGCCGGCGGCATAGCATCTGAAAAACTGGGTCGCGTACCTTTTTCCAGAACGCCGTAAAGCGTGAATTGCGAGACTATTAGCAAGCTGCCGGCGATCTCAGTCACGCTGCGGTTCAGCTTGCCATCATCGTCAGGGAAAATGCGCAGGGCTAGTAGCTTGTTGATCAGCCAATCCGACGTTGCCGGCGTGTCGGTTTTACCGATACCGAGCAGCACCAACAGGCCACGACCGATTTCGCCGACAGTTTGGCTGTTAATGCTTACCGATGCGCGAGTTACGCGTTGGACAACGGCTTTCACGATGCTGGTCGCTTTTTGTGGCTGAGTAACCACTTATAAAGCTCTGGGTTTGAATATGTTACAGACCACGAATCGTGATCGGCATTGGGATAGGTAGTGAATTTCACATTGCCGCCACATTGCCGGAGCGCGGCGACCATTTCTGTCGACCGCGCGTATGAAACAATGCGGTCTTTTTTGCCGTGAAACACCCAGACTGGCAGGTGCTTGATGCGCGATGCCACCCACCAATGTCCGCCACCGCAGATTGGTGCGATCGCGGCAAACCGTTGTGGAAATTCCAGCGCCAACGCCCACGTCCCGAATCCGCCCATGCTCAAGCCGGTCACGTACACGCGCTGCTTGTCCACGCGATACCGGCGCTCGACATCATCCAGCAAGGCCGCCAAATGCTCAGGTCGCCACCAGTCATTGGCTGGACATTGCGGCGAGACGATGATGAATGGAAATTGCTGGCCTTGCGCGATCGATTTCAATGGTCCGTGAGCTTTGACCAGCTCCAGATTATCGCCGCGTTCGCCGGCACCGTGCAGAAAGAGCACCAGTGGCCATTTTTTCGTGGGTTGCTTGGCGTAATCTGCCGGTAAATGCAGCCAATACCGAGCCGAAATCGTCTGCGTGACTTTGCGGTGCAATTTGCGCGCGATTTGTTTCATAGACCGGCAACCTAACAGAAATGACTGGCCAAGCAAAGTGCAGAATCTTCATCAGTCCTCTCGGCACCATAACCACCTCACTGCGACTGTGTTGTGTGGATTGCACGAGCGGCAGTTGTCCGGATTGCATTGGGTGCGTTCCACTGCCAATCCCGCGATGTTTTTTTGTAAATATTTTGTTGACGCCGTCGGTGGTTTTTTATACAAATCCCGAACGAGCTTGTCCATGCATCGCGAGTGCTGGACAGCGAGTAACACGAGTGAGGAAGATGTTGCAGATGACGGGCGGGCAATTGAGGCGTTCGTTCGGTAATTTAGCCTGTATTTCTTTAGCATCTTTTTCTTTGCATAAGCTAATAGCTGTGCTAGGTTTCGACTAGGTGAGGGTGAGGGTACGTGGCAGTTGAAAAGGCGGTTCGCGTTCATGATGATGCGGACTGTGTTAAATCCGAATTAAATCCAGTTTTAAAAAATGGGTTGATTTTGTTTTCGATGATTTGCACAGGTTTTTGAATTGAAACGTATCATGTGAGATTAACTTGAACAGGCTTGCAACAAATTTAAGAAGCCAAGGCCGCGCGATCAACGGGCGCACGCTGGTTTCCTTTGTGTGCTGTTTGGTGCTGCTGATCGCAGTGCCGCAGTTCGCACAAGCCGCAAACTTCTCGCCGGCCAACACCGTTACCGTTACCCGCGCCGCGCTCACCGCCAATTCTAACAGCTTAGACAGTAACACTTTCAACTACGGTCTGGCTCCGACCCTCACCAACCTCGCGACCTCTAGTTCGCGAACCCAAACCTGGTTGAACCTCACCAACACCACTGCCGGCACGGACCTCAGCCTCACCCGCACCGTGTCCGCGCCCGGCGGTGTGGGATCCGGCAGTAATCAGCAGCAGTCACCAGAAGGCGGGACCGCATGAACGCCTTCCGACAACGATGTTCAGAACGCCGCGTGGCCATTGCGTGCTGGGCTGGGCTGGTGGCGAGTGGGTTATTGTTGTGCGCCAGCCTTGCGCCGGCACAATACGCCACGCAAACGTTTCTTTACAGCAACACCTCCACCAATGTCGGGTGGTCGGTGTCTTCCAATGCCTGGACAGGCGGGGTGCCGTGGACTAACGGTAACCTCGCTGTCTTTTCGAATGGCGTCGGTGGCGGGATCCCGACGGCGACGGTGTATGCGGTTAGCACCTACGGAGTCAGCTTCCAAAGGTACAACGGCGTTTACTTCTTTCAGACCGGGACTGGCGCGTTGACCAACGGCGCCGGCGGGATTTATTCCGCCAACGGCAATTCGATGACGTTCCGAAGCGATTTTGTCATGAGCGCCAATCAATCGTGGATGATCAACAATGGCGCGACCCTCACCGTGACCGGCCTCATTAGTGGCGCGGGCATTCAGTTGACCATTAGCGGCGCGGGCGACGTAAAGTTGAACAGCCCGGCCAACAGTTTCAGCGGCGGGCTGGTGATCAACAACGGCACGCTGACCGGCACCGGCGGCGGCACAGTGTTGGGAACGGGACCGATCACGCTCGGCACGGTCGTTCCGACCAACGTTCAGGATGGCATGCAGGCAATTCAAACGGTGGTGATTGCCACGCTGAACGTGAACGCCGGCGCCGCGAACACCACCACGACCGCCGGCAACCTGACCATCAATGGCGGCGCGGTGCTCCAGTTGAACGACACGGCGAACATCACCAACACACTCAACGCCGGCACGCTGGCGCGCCAGGGCACCGGCACGCTCGTGGTCATCGCGGCTAACCTGGGCACGCGCGAGCAGGTTTACTTCAGCGGCGGCACCACACTCAATAACGGCATTCTGGCACCGTGGTTGGTCACCAGCGGCAACAACGGCGACTTCTTGACCTATGGCGCGAAAGGGCTGACCAATGCCACATATACATCCGTGTTCGGCGCAAACAACGTCGTCAGCACCAACGTCCTCACGACCTTGGCGACGCCGCAGTCGGCCTACGCGCTCAAGCTCAACGGCGTCAACCTCAACCTCAATGGCAACGCCCTGACCATCGGCGACGGCACGACCGCCGGGCTGATTCTCAACAGCGCCAGCATCACCAACGGCGGTGCAGCAGCCTCGTTGACCTTCGGCACGGCCGAGGCGCTGGTGTACTCGGCCAACACCGGCACGATTGGCGTGGAAATTTCCGGGTCGAGCGGCTTGACCTTTTTTGGCGCCGGCACGCTGGTCATCTCCAACCAGAACCTGTGGTCCGGTCCGATTACCATCAACGGCGGCACCGTGGTTCTCTCGCCGACAGCCGATCTCACCTATACAAATAACATTACCGGCCCGGGCAGCCTGACGAAGGCCGGTAGCCGAACGCTGATCCTCACCAACGGCCTCATTGTGGGTAACAATATCAACATCAATGGCGGCACGTTGAACTTGGGCGGCGGCACGACGGTTGTGAATACGCTTAGCTTCAACGGCGGTAACAACACCTTGGTCATCAGCAACGGCGCGGACGTGTATCCCCTCAACACTTGGACCATTGGCGGCACTGGAACCAATACGCTCATCGTGACCGGGGCCGGCTCGATGCTGACCAATGGGAATAACGCCACGATTAATTTGAACGGCACAGGCAACGGCCTGATCATCAGTTCGGGCGCCGTCGTTACGGCTACCGGGGCCTATATTGGCACTGGCGCCACCGCGAGCAACTTTGTGTTGGTGACGGGGCCCGGTTCCATTCTTTCCAACTATAACTTCTTTTCGGGATATTCACCGCTCATCATCGGCAATGGCACTGGCAACGGCAACAGCGTGATCGTCAGCAATGGCGGCGCGGTGTGGACCGTGGATCCGCGTAACAACAATGGAATGATGATGGGTTTTTCAACGGGCAACAGCAACAGCCTGCTCGTGACGGGCAGCGGCTCGGTTGACACCAACGCCGGGACGGTTTACATCGGGTACGGTGCTAACAGCGCCTACAACTTTGTGAGCGTTGTCAACAGCGGCAAGTTCGCAATGCAGGGGGGGCTTTCTATTGGCACTCAGTCCGGTTCGAGCAGCAACAGCGTGACGGTGAGCGGCACGAATTCGTCTTTGTGGGCGAGTGGCGCGTTATTAATCGGGGGCAATGCCGCCTACACGGGCAATTTTGGCAATCAACTCATCGTCAGCAATGGCGGGCAGGCCGTGACCTTGGGCGCCGCCAGCATCGGGACGAGCCCCAACTCCGGTTACAACGCGGTGACCGTGACGGGCGGCGGTTCGGTCTGGTCGAACACCGGCGTCGTGATCATCGGCAGCACCAACTCCATCGGCAACGCCTTGGTCGTCAGCAATGGCGGCGCCTTTTACGGCGGCGGCGCGATCACCGTGGGCTGGGGGGGCGGCAGCAGCAACAACACCTACGCCATCGCCGACAGCACTGTTTCCAACAATGGCCTGATCACCATCGGCTATATCGGCGGCGGCAACAACACCCTCACCACCACCAATGCCACCATGTCCAGCAAAGGCCTGACCATCGGCAATGGCTCGTCCAATAACACCGTCACCGTCAGCAACAACGTCACCTGGAATTTCATGGGCAGCGCGTTGACCTTCGGCAACGGCACCGGCAACGTGTTGAACGTCGCGGCGGACGGCACCACGGTGCTCACCAACATCGGCGGCATCACGATGAATGACACCGGCCGCA
>JBAWWR010000056.1:0-16656 GCA_037146675.1 Verrucomicrobiota bacterium
CGAGCTGCGACAACGTCGAGTATGCGAGGATGCGTTTGATGTCGTTCTGCGCGATTGCAATCGTCGCCGCCATCACCGCCGTAATCCCACCAATCCAAGCAATCAAATACAGCGCCGTCTCACTCGGCAAAATCAGGAACGACACCCGGCACAGCATGTACACGCCTGCCGCCACCATCGTCGCCGCGTGGATCAACGCCGACACCGGCGTCGGACCTTCCATCGCATCCGGCAGCCAGACGTGCAACGGAAACTGCGCGCTTTTTCCCATCGCGCCGCAAAATATTAATGCCGCGATAAGTGATAGCGTGCCGGCTGGAATCGCGGCAATCTTGGCCGGCAATTCTGCAAAGTTAAACGTCCCGGTATGCTGCCACAGCAACAGCACGCCAAGCATCATCCCGAAGTCGCCGATCCGGTTAGTCAGAAACGCCTTCTTCCCGGCCTCTGCCGCGCTCGGTTTCTCAAACCAGTACCCGATGAGCAGATAGCTCGACACGCCGACCAGCTCCCAGAAGATGAAGATTTGGATGAAGTTGTTCGCCAACACAATCCCGAGCATCGAGAACGTGAACAGCGACAGACACGCAAAGAACCGCGAGAACCCGGCGTCGCCTTTCATGTAGCCAAGCGAGTAGATGTGAATCGCCGAGCCGACGCCGGTAACCACCAGCAGCATCAGCACGCTCAGATGGTCAATCGTCGCCCCAAACTCAATCTTCACCACGTCGCCAATCACGAGCCACTGCAAGGCTGTCGGTGCGAGTGCCGCGCCGCCGTGTTCGAGTGCGAAGTACAACTGCAGCGACAGTACAAACCCGGTCACGATCGCGCCGATGGAAATCAGCGCGCTGAGCACCTGCCACCGTCGCGTGACCACCGTGATCACTGCGGCAGCCACCAAGGGAGCAAAAAGTATGATCCAAGCCGAGTTCATAGACGCATCGAGTTTAGTTCATCCACGCTGACAGTTTGTTTCCGGCGGAACAGCGCGACGATAATCGCCAGCCCGACCGCCACCTCCGCCGCAGCGATGGCGATGATGAAAAACACCAGCACCTGGCCGTCGACGAGTTTGTTAAATTTCGAAAACGCGATCAACGCGAGATTGGCCGCGTTGAGATTCATCTCCAGCGCCATAAAAATCACCAGCAGGTTGCGCCGCATCACGATACCGGCAATGCCGAGCGCGAACAGCAGGCCGCTGATCCAGAGATAATGGTTAAGCGTGAGGGCGCTGGTCATTTGAGCTCCTTCTTCGACAGTAAGACCACGCCGATCATCGCCACCAGTAACAGCAGCGCAGTCACCTCGAACGGCAGCATATAATTCGCGAACAACGGTTTCACCACCGCCTCCAACCCACCGCCAAAATCCGCCTTACCGGTCACCATCGACACCACCGGTGTTTTCAAAATGATTGCCAGTTCCCACGCAAACGCGCCCGCCACAATCACGCCGCCGATGACTCCGAGCCACCGGAAATGCCGGCGTTCGGCTTCCTTGATGTTGAGCAGCATGATGACGAACAAAAACAGCACCATCACCGCCCCGGCATAGACCAGCACCTGAATCGCCGCGAGGAAAAACGCCTCCAGCAGCACGAACAACCCAGCCATGAACACAAACAGCGCCACCAAAAACATCGCGCTCGTTACCGGGTTGCGGCTGCTGATTACCAGCACCCCGCACAGCAACATCGCGATGCTGAAAAACCAGAATAATGTATCGTGAACGTTCATCAGTTACTTGTTCTTCCACTTCCAAATCTTATCGTCATGCACACCGCCGAGTTCCAGCAACTTCGCCTTGTGGAACTGCAACTCCTCGCGCTTGTAGGCGGTGATGGCAAAATCGTTTTTTAGGAAGATAGCCTCCTCCGGGCAAACTTCCTCGCACATCCCACAGTAAATGCACCGCAACATATCGATCACGAAATCCTTCGGCTCTTTCTCGACCTTCGCGTCGAACCGGTCCTCCGGTCGAAACCCCGGCGTGATCCGGATCGCCTTCGGCGGACACACAAACTCGCACAACTGGCACGACACGCATTTCACGCGGTTGTCCGCATCTTTCACCAACGTCGGCGCGCCCCGGTAATCGCCGAGCAGTAGCGGTTTTTCTTCCGGATACTGGCGCGTAAACTTCCGCTGCGGGATGTGCTTCAACGTCAGCCACAGCCCGGCCAGAATCTGCGGGATATACGTCTGCTCCCACCACGTCAGTTTTGGGCGTTGCACGATCATCTTATTTCACCAACCATGCGAGCACTGCGCCCACAATCAAAATATTCACGATGGTCAGCGGGATGAACACCTTCCACCCCAACCCCATCAACTGGTCATACCGGAATCGCGGAATCGTCCACCGCACCCACACGTAGAAAAACAGGCACGCACCAACCTTCGCCAAAAATACGCCGATGTGCAACAACCCGACCACCAGCGACGTCGCCGGCGCGTTGAACGGCGCGAACGGCAGCGACCAGCCACCCAAGAAGAGCGTTACCATCAGCGATGACATCACGAACATCGCCGCATACTCGCCCATGAAAAACATCCCGAACTTCATCGAGCTGTACTCCGTGTTGTAACCGCCGACGAGTTCCTGCTCCGCCTCCGGTAGGTCGAACGGTGTCCGGTTCGTCTCCGCAAACGCGCTCACTAGGAAAATCAAAAACGACAACCACATGTGCGGGTAGCAAACAAACGGCAGATGCCCCGCCTGATACTCCACCACCTTGCCCAAATTCAGCGATCCAACCTGCATGAACACCGGCACCACGCTCAGGCCGAGACAGACTTCATACGAAATCATCTGCGCGCTCGACCGGATTCCGCCGAGGAACGGATACTTCGAGTTGCTCGCCCACCCCGCCAGCACAATCCCGTAGACCGACAACGCCGCGAACGCGAACGGGAACATGATCCCGATGTTTAAGTCCGCGATCACGCATTTCACATCGTAACCAAGAATCGGCAGGTTGCTCCCCCATGGAATCACTCCGATATTAATCAGCGCCGGAATTAGCACCAACAGCGGCCCGAGCGTATACAGCACCTTGTTCACGTGGTGCGGCAACACGTCTTCCTTCAAAATCAGCTTCACGCCGTCCGCCATCGGCTGAAGAATTCCGTGCCAGCCAACCCGGTTTGGCCCAACCCGGTCCTGCATCCACGCACACACCCAGCGTTCCAACATCACCGTGTACGCCACAATTCCCATCATCACGTTGATGACTGCGATAATCTTGATGAGGGAGATGATCACAAAAAGCATCACAGCTTCACCTCCACGCCCTGATCGGCAATCTTCGATAAATTCAATCCCGCCAACGACGGCAACGTCCGTGCCATCTCAGCGAACACATCCTCAATCGCCGCATACTTCGCCATGCCCAGCTCGCCGAGCAACGCTGCCAAAATCTCCCAATCCGCCCGCGCATGTCCGACCGGCGGAATCGCCGCGTTCAACCGCTGGATGCGCCCCTTCGCGTTGATGAACGTCCCGCGCTTCTCCGCAAACGTCGTCCCCGGTAACACATAATGCGCCGCCGTCGTCGCCTTCGTCGGCAAAATATCAATGACTACCAACAGTTCCAGCTGCGCCAGCAACTCCGGTTCAATCGCATCTTCGCCGAGCACCATCAACGTCTTAACCGTCCCGTCCTTGATGCCGGCAATGATCTTCGCGATGTCATCGCCAAACCCGGTCAGCTTTGCCGCCGCCATGTTCGGCGTCCGGTCGGCGTTCAGCAAAAATTTGTCGCCCTCACCGGCATGCGGCACGATTGCCTTCAACTCCGCGCCGAATTTCGCCAGCAGGAATAATTCCTCCGTCGTCGCCCGCGCCGATCCAATCACCGCCACGCCTTTCGCGACGCGCAGCTTGTCCGCAGCCTGACGGATTGCGTCCGTCCATGTGACCGCGCGACCACCAGCCGTCGGCGTAGCCAACCGGCGCGGATCATTGACGAACTTGAAATTCAACCGGCCGTGGTCGCACATCCAGCATTGATTCACAGCCTCGTTCTCGCGCGGCGTCTGCCGGTACACGATACCTTCGCGCGACCAGACAGTGGTGTTGCAGCCGGTCGCGCAGTTCGGACAAACGCTCTTCGTCTCCTTCAAAAACCAGACGCGTTGCTGAAACCGGAAATCATTAGACGTCAGCGCGCCGACCGGGCAGATGTCCACGATGTTCAAATCGTAATTCGTCTTCGGCTCGTTACCGGGATAGCAAGTCAGCGTCGAGTGGCTGCCACGATTCACAAACCCGAGGCAATCCTGTCCCGCCACATCGCGCATAAACCGGATACACCGCGAGCAAAGAATGCACCGCTCATCATCGAGCGTGATTTTAGCGTTGAGTTTTGTCTGCTTCGGTTTATGGACCTTCTCCTCAACAAACCGGCTGGTGCTCTTGCCGTAATCCACCGAAAATTCCTGCAGCCGGCACTCGCCAGCCTGGTCGCAGATCGGGCAGTCGAGCGGATGATTGATCAGCAAAAACTCCATCACCCCTTCGCGCGCCTTCACGACCTTCGGCGATTTCGTCAACACCACCATGCCTTCCGCGACACTGGTGTTACATCCGATGGCCAGCTTCGGCGCAAACATGATTACCGGTTTCCCATCCGGACCGACTTCCGGTTTCTTGTCCGCCCCCAGCTTCGGCATCCCGGTATCGACGAGACACATCCGGCAGTTACCGGAGATGACCAACTTCGGATGATAGCAATAATGCGGCACTTCAATACCCGCCAGTTTCGCCGCCGCAATCAGGTTCATCCCTTTCGGAGCGGCGACATCCTTGCCATCAATCGTCAATTTGACTGTGTCAGCCATCTACTTTCCAGTTTCCTTGCAAGCCCGTTCAAATTCACTCCGGTACTTCGTTAAAAATGCTTTCACCGGCCATGCCGAAGCTTCGCCGAGCGGACAAATGGTTTTGCCGTCAATGCTGTCCGCAACATCGTAGAGCAAGTCCACGTCTTGCGGTCGCCCGTGCCCGGCGTGCATCCGGTGGAGCATTTTCTCCATCCAGAGCGTGCCTTCCCGGCACGGCGTGCATTGACCACAGCTTTCGTGCGCGTAGAACTGGCTTAAGTTCAACGTCGCTTCAACGATGTCGACCGACTCGTCGAGTACAATCACGCCCCCGCTCCCGGCCATCGTGCCGGCTTTGCGGAGGCTTTCAAAATCCAATGCCACATCGATCTGATCGGCTTTCAGCACCGGCATCGAACTCCCACCGGGGATGACACCTTTCAACGCCTTGCCGTCTTTCAATCCGCCGCAGACATCAAAAATCAGCTGGCGCATCGTCAGCTTGCCCATCTCAAATTCGTAGAAACCCGGCCGCACTACCGGCCCGCTGACACCGACAATCTTCGTACCGGTCGAGCCGGGCACACCCATCGACTTGAACCACGCCGCGCCATTATTCACGATGTGCGGAATGTTCGCCAACGTTTCGACATTATTTACCACCGTCGGACAGCCGAACAATCCGACCACTGCCGGGAACGGTGGTTTGATGCGCGGATACGCCCGCTTGCCTTCGAGCGATTCGATGAGACCGGTCTCTTCGCCACAGATGTAAGCGCCGGCACCGCGATGAACATAAATCTCCACATCCACGCCTTTGCCGAGCACGTTATTGCCGAGGTAATTCTTCGCCCGCGCCTCCTCGATTGCCGCAATCAGAATCTTCGCGCCGTGCGGCATTTCGCCACGGATGTAAATGTACGCGGCCTTCGCGCCGACGGCGAAGCACGAGATAATCATGCCTTCGATCAACTGATGCGGATCGTGATGCATGATCTGCCGGTCCTTGAACGTTCCCGGCTCAGATTCGTCGGCGTTGCAAACCAGATACACCGGCTTGCCGGTACCTTTGGCGAGGAAGCTCCACTTCAATCCGCACGGAAAACCAGCGCCGCCACGACCACGAATCTCGCTGTTTTTGACTTCGTTGATAATCTCTTCCGGTTTCAACCCGAGCGCCTTGCGCAATGCGGTGTAACCACCGGCCTGTTCGTAATCAGCAATCGAACCGGTATAACCAGGCTTGAGATTGGCTAGCAACACGCGTTTTTCCAGCGGATGCGGCGCTTGTAGCAGCGGCAATGGCTGAGCGTCGAGCTTGCCGGTAGTTCGAATCCGGTCGAGGATGGCGTCGAGCTTTTCCGGTGTGACACGCTCAAACGTCTCATCGTTAATCATCATTGCCGGGCCGGAACCACAGAGCGCGAGACATTCCACTGTCGAAATCGTGAATAAGCCATCAGGCGTGGTTTGTTCCAGTTCGACGACTAGTTTTTTCCTCAGGTGCCCTAGCAATCCGCCGCATCCAGACAAATCGCACGGCAATGTCCGGCAGACTTTGATATGGAACTTGCCGCGCGGCTTCTGCGTGAACATCGGGTAAAACGTAACCACTTCC
This sequence comes from Verrucomicrobiota bacterium, assembly GCA_037146675.1. Classification (GTDB taxonomy): domain Bacteria; phylum Verrucomicrobiota; class Verrucomicrobiia; order Palsa-1439; family Palsa-1439; genus CAINDI01. Next base: position 6,448 of record JBAWWR010000056.1, read on the forward strand.
CAGACGTTAATCGGCTGCAACCCGAGTTTACCGGCAATCCAAGCGACCTGCTCCTCGCCGAGGAACCCAAAATGTTCCTGCAACAAGTGACACAGCCACAGCACCGCCGCCCGCTTCTTGTCCGGCGGGTAATGCGTAATGATCTCGTCGATGTGACGATCGAGTTCTGCCGGCATCGTCATCGGTCGCACTCTCCCATCACGAAATCCAAGCTCCCGAGGATGGCGACCATGTCAGCAATCATGTGGCCTTTTGACAACAACGGCACCAGCTGCAAATTCACAAAGCTTGGTGCGCGAATCTTTAATCGATGCGGCGTGCCGCCACCTTTGCTGACGATGTAGAACCCAAGTTCGCCCTTCGGATTTTCTGCAGAAAAATAAACTTCGCCTGCCGGGGCGTTGATGCCTTGCGTGACGTTGACGAAGTGGTGGATCAACTCCTCCATCTTCGTCAGTACCGCTTTCTTCTCCGGCAACACAATTTTCGCCTCTGGCGCATTCCATTCGCCACCCGGCATCTTGTCGAGCGCTTGCTGGATAATCCGGATGCTCTGGCGCATCTCTTCCATGCGAACAAGGTACCGGTCCATACAATCACCGACGGTACCGGTCGGCACATCGAACTGGAAATTCTCGTAACCACCGTACGGCCGCGCCTTGCGAATATCCCACTCGACGCCGCTGCCGCGCAGAATCGGGCCGGTCGCGCCAAAATCAATCGCATCGGCCTTGGATAGTACCGCGACGTTGCGATTGCGTTCGATAAAGATTTTATTGCGCGTCAACAGCTTGTCCGTCTCGTCAATCGTCGCCGGCAATTCCGCGATAAACTTCCGGCACATCGGAATGAAGTCCGCCGGCATGTCGTTGGCCAGACCACCGATGCGGGTGTAGCTCGTGGTGAACCGCGCGCCGCAAAGCAACTCAGCGAGGTCGTAAATTTTTTCGCGTTCCTTAAATGTGTACAGGAATACCGTCAGCGCCCCGAGGTCCATGCTCATCGCGCCGATACCGAGCAGATGCGAACTGATGCGCGCCAGTTCCGCGCAGACGACGCGGATGTATTGGCAACGCGCCGGCACAGTAATGCCACAAAGCTTTTCGACGGCGTAGGCGTAAGCGACGTTGTTCGCCAGCGGCGCCAGATAATCCAGACGGTCGGTGTACGGAATGAACTGCGTCCAGGTCATGTTCTCAGCGATTTTCTCGTCGCCACGATGGAGATAGCCGATTTCTGGCCAGCAATTCGTGACTTCTTCACCGTCAAGCTCGAGAACCAACCGGAACACACCGTGCGTGCTCGGGTGTTGCGGTCCCATGTTGAGAATCATCCGCTCGCCGCCAAATTCACCTTCGAGTGCCTGCTGCGCGCGCGCAGCGGAGTCAATCAACTCCATTTCGTGGATCGTTCCCACGTCAGCGCGCTCCTGTCTTATCGAATCGCTCCGCCGCCGTATCATTCTGGCGTGGCTCGCGCTTCGCTGAAGTTGTTGCGCCGGGTGCAGTCACAAACGGTCCGCCGTGCATCGCCGCTGCCTGCACCTGACCGGCGTCCACCGCCGTCTCCGGCAACTCTGCCGGCAAGCCAGCCAACGGAAAATCTTTTCGCAACGGATGGTACGGATAACCATCCCACATCAAAATCCGCTTCAGATTTGGATGATTGCGGAACCGGATACCGAACATGTCAAACGCCTCGCGCTCATGCCAATCTGCGGTGCGCCAGACACCGGTGACGCTGTCCACAAGGAGGTCATCTTCCGGCACGCTGACTTTGAGACGAAGATGGTTACGATTCGTCAGCGAGCAAAGCTCATAAACGACCTCGAAACGCGGGTCGGTGCCGTAGTTATCAACGCCGGACAAATCCACGAGCATGTCAAACGCGCAGTCGTCCTTCAAATACCGGCACGCCTCGACGATTTTCGCGCGGTCAACGATCACCGTGACTTCGTCGCGAAACTCCACCGGTTCACCGATGCGGCCCGGCAATTTCTCGATGACTTCCCGGGGCGTCATGCGGTCACCTTTGGCGCGTAATCGCCGCGAATGATAATCGGACCGCGCGGCTGGCCATACGTCGGCGCGGAACGCTCAGAAGATTTCATCCCTTTGATGGCGGCTTCCTGCTGGATTTGGTTCTGCAACGCTATCAATCCTTCCAGCACTGCCTCCGGTCGCGGTGGACAACCGGAAATATAAACATCTACCGGTAAAAATCTGTCGACGCCTTGCACCACCGCATAACTCCGGAACATCCCGCCGGTGCTGGCGCAGGCGCCCATCGCCATGCAATATTTCGGCTGCGCCATCTGATCCCAGACGCGACGGACGACACCGGCCATCTTATAAACGCAGGTGCCGGCGACAATCATCAAGTCGGCTTGCCGGGGCGAAAATCGCATTACTTCCGCGCCGAAGCGCGCGATGTCGAACCGGCTCGCGCCGACCGCCATCAATTCAATTCCGCAACACGCCAACCCCATCGGCAGCGGCCAGACGGAATTTTTGCGCATCCAATCCACCGCCGCATCAACACGCGTGATGATGACGTCGCGACTTTCGACTTTCTGGTCGAAACCTAACTCGACGCGCTCACTCATGAGCGCTCCTTCTTGGGCGCCCAATCGAGCGCGCCTTTCTTCCAGCAATAAATGTGACCGACTTCGAGAATCAACAAAAACACCGCGCCGCCGGCCAACATCCGGTAGCCGATTTCGCCAAGCATTTGCCGGTACACGGCCGCCCAGCCGAGAAAGAAAACCACTTCGACATCGAGAAGAATGAAGAGCATCGCGATGAGATAAAACTTCACGCTGAACCGCGCAGTGGAATCCGTGATCGCCGGCATGCCGCATTCATAGGCGGTATCCTTGATTGCGCTGTGCGTGCGCTTTTTACCAAGCAAAAACGGCAGGATTAACATGCCGACAGCCATCCCGACTGCCACCAATATCAATAGCCCGACTGCGACAAATTGTTGTAATTCGTTTTCCATGTCGAAACGGTGAAACCACCAGAATGGAGTCACACCTACGCCAACTGCGGTGGAAACCTATCAAATCCGACTTTGCTTTCAAGCGTTATTTATACTTTTGTCTGGCCCGGCCTGCCGGTACTGTATCGCCATGGATGGTAACCACAAACTAATCCTCGCCATTCGCCGAGAAATTACCGACGCCGGCGGACGGATTACGTTTGCGCGATTCATGGAGTTGGCGCTCTACCATCCGCAATTCGGCTACTACCGAACCGGCGCGGCGCGCATCGGTCGACAGGGTGATTTTTTTACCAGCGTCAGCGTCGGACCGGTCTTCGGCCGAATTTTGGCCCGCCAATTTCGACAGTGGAACGCGCCGGTATTTGAATTCGGCGGCCGGCATGGCCAGCTCCGGCACGACGTTCTCGCCGCCGCACCGGAACTTGATTACCGAGTCCTCGAAGTTGGCGATGCCGTGCCGGAACAAATTACCGGTACAATTTTTTCCAACGAACTCCTCGACGCTATGCCGGTCCACCGACTATGCGGCGACCAAGAGATTTATGTCACCGGTGATTTCACCGAAACGCTGGGGCCGTTGTCCGATCCCCGGCTGCCGCGCTTGCCGGCGGGTTACCGGTCGGAGGTGAATTTGCGCGCACTGGATTGGCTGACGGACGTCGCGCGCCGGTTGACGCACGGCTATGTACTGACGATTGATTATGGACTTGAACGCGGCGAATATTTTGCACCCCAGCATGCGGGCGGTCATCTCCAATGTTATTACCGGCACTCAAAATCCGGTAATCCTTACAAACACGTCGGCGAGCAGGACATCACGGCGCATGTGGATTTCACTGCGTTGATTGAGCATGGCCGGCAGCTGGGACTGGAACCGGTCTTATTCACCGACCAGGCGCACTATTTATTGCAAATCGGTGAACCGGAGATTGCGGCAATCGTGGCACGGGATGCCGGCAAGTTGAGCGCCGAACGGAATGCCATTCACCAGTTGCTCCACTCGACGATGGGCACAATGTTTCGCGTGTTAATTCAGCACAAACAGTAGGCGGTTGCTTTTTCCGGCAACGGCTCTAGACTATTTGTACCACCGTGAAACGGATACATAATCGAGTTATCGTGGCTGTTGGCTTTTGGCTGGCGGTGGCGATTTTAATCGGTATCGGCGTCGCAACGCACCAGAGCACGGTGCGGCTACTGGCTGCGGACGGGCGTGTGGAACGGGCCCGCAACATCACGGAGAATTTGCAGCGGATCCGGTTCGCACTACAGGACGCGGAACAACAGGCCCGCGAACTGATCACGACGGACGACATGACGCACCAAAAGGCGCGATTACTGGCCGCCGCGCAGGTGAATGGCGCATTCAGTCGCCTGCGCAAGTCAACCTCTGACTGGCTCACGCCGGGACACGATATCGCCGCCTTGGAGATTCTGGCGGGCGAGCGGTTACGAGTTCTTGATGAGGTGGTGCAACTGCGGAATACGCAGGGCCTTGGCGTTGCCATTCAATTTCTCGATGCCAACCAGAACCGAACACTGGCAAGTCAGATCGACGCTTCGATTTATGCGCTGATGGCTGCGGAACGGCAAGCGCTCATCACGCGCGATGACGAATTAAAGGCGAAGGCGCATTTTTCGGTGATGTTGTTTGTGTTGGGCTGCTTTGTGAGCTTGGGAATTCTGTCAGGTGTCTTTTATTACCTCAACGTCCAAATTGACGCGCGACAGTCTGCCGAAACCGCACTGGCACGCGAGAAACTGCTACTCGAACAGCGAGTTGGCGAACGCACTTGGGAATTGCTGGCGATGAATGAACAATTGGTGCACGAAGCTGCCGACCGGCGGCGGGCCGAAGAGGGGTTGCAGGTTTTGTCAGGCCAGTTACTCCAGCTCCAAGACCAAGAACGCCGGCACATCGCTCGCGAACTCCACGATGTTACCGCGCAAAACCTTTCCGCAATTACACTCAACCTCGCCCGCGTCAAAACACTGCTGGCCGATGCCGATCAGCGCACGGTGCGCGTACTCAACGACTCCATTCAGCTCGCCGAGGAGTGTCTCCGCGAGATTCGCACGCTATCCTACGTCCTGCATCCGCCGATGCTGGATGAGTACGGTTTGCCACGAGCACTGGAATGGTATCTCGAAGGCTTCCGCAAACGCAGCGACATTGACGTACAACTTACCGTGGTGCCGGACATTGGGCGGCTGCCGGCCGACGCGGAGACGGCGTTGTTTCGCATCGTGCAGGAAAGCCTAACCAATATCCGCCGGCACTCCGGCAGCCACACTGCGACAATCCAATTAACGCGTGATGACACAGCAATCACATTGTTAATTCAGGATAGCGGGCACGGTTTCCACGAGCCACTGGCAGCCGGCAAGTCGCCGTCGCTACTTAATCTTGGTGTGGGCGTGACCGGCATGCGCGAACGCCTCCGTCAACTCGGCGGACAACTGCAGATTGAATCAAGCCCCACCGGCACGACAGTACGCGCGGTGGTCCCAGCAACCGGAAAAGAACAATGACACGAATATTATTGGCTGACGATCACGACATCATCCGGCGCGGTGTGAAGGAATTACTGGAGACCCATGACGGCTGGCAGGTGGTGGGCGAAGCTAGCACCGGCCGGCAAGCGGTCGAACTCGCCGGTAAACTTCATCCCGATATCGCCATTCTCGATTTGACGATGCCGGAGCTGAACGGTCTGGAAGCCACCCGGCAGATTAAGAAGACTTTGCCCAAAACCGCAGTGCTCATCTTCACAATGCATGAAAACGAAAATCTGATCCGGGATGTGCTCACCGCCGGCGCGTTGGGCTACGTTTTGAAATCCGATGCCGCCCGCCACCTCACAAACGCAGTCGAGGCCCTCATCCAGCACAAACCATTTTTCAGCGCGAAGGTCTCGGAAGCGGTCCTCGACGGCTATCTGAAAGCCGGTCGCGAAGAATCGCCAGTTAGCGACCCGCTCACGCCACGCGAGCGGGAGATTGTGCAATTATTAGCCGAAGGCAAAAGCAATAAGGAAGCCGCTGACTCCCTCAGCATCAGCACGAAGACGATTGAGACACACCGGGCCACAATCATGCGCAAACTGGAATTGAAGTCGTTTGCCGAAATGGTCCGGTACGCGATTCGCAATAACATCATCCAACCGTAGTTTCTCAGTCAGCCACCCTCAGGGTTTTACCTGACCGACGATTGCGGGTTTCTCCCGATTTCGCAATGCGCAGGGTGCGGCTATTATTCACGTGTAAAGAGCAAGGAGTAACACGATGAAACCAACCAGACATCCGCGAACCGCCGAACAAGGGCTGCATTCTGATCGTCAACACAATCGCCCATCCGGACCGCAGCACGTGGAGATTAACTTTCTCCCGCATTCTGACTGGACGATTGAAGTCGGAATCCCGGTGGCCCTGATTAAGTCACGCCGCAACCACCACAAACCAGTCGCGCTTCCGGCGCTGCGGGTCTTGGGGCTTGCGCCGATTGAATTAGTTATCGCCGCTGCCTGCGCCAAGCGCCGGCAGCAACAGCAGCTTGCATTGTTCGCAAATTTTGAAAGCCTGCTTTGATCCGCCGACCATGGCAAAGCGGTTGGAACGGGCTAATCGGGAGGCGGACGTTGTGCACGGTGAAGGTCCAGCGGCGCAAGCATTGCTGGATAAGGCGAGCAATCGACAGCGTCCGCTCCCACCCGAACTCATGATTTAGTGCCCGACAATGCAGTGCGGCGACGGGCCGGCGGCACTCCTTCCTGCCGGCTCGTTCGTTTTACGCTTTCCGCTGACCGCTTTCTCCGCTATCCTACACGTTATGTTTGTTGATAAAGTTAAAATTCGCGCTAAGGCCGGTAACGGCGGCAACGGTTGCGTCGCATTTCGTCGAGAACAATTTGAGGACTCGGGCGGCCCCAGCGGCGGCAATGGCGGTGCCGGCGGCGACATCATCTTAATCGCCGATAAAAACATTACCGACCTCTCCGATTACCATTTCTCGCCGCGCTTGGTCGCCGACAACGGCGGCCACGGCCAAGGCAAAGACTGTTCCGGGCGCAGCGGCAAGGACAAGCTTTTTAAAGTCCCGATCGGCACGCAAGTATTCCGCCTGACACGGCCAACCCGGCACCTCGGTTACCAGCGCTACCGGCCTGCCGCCGCAACTGAGGAGGAAGATTTTAAAAATCCCTCAATGCTCGGCATCCCGCACCGGCCCGGTCGCGCCAAACTCGCACTCGCGGCAGCAGAAGCTGCGGAGGACTCAAAAACGACGCCGGTAGAAGAAGAATCGGTCGAATTGCCTGAGCGCGAACTCGTTGCCGACCTCGTCGAGGACGGTCAGAAATACATTTTGGTTGGTGGCGGCTGCGGTGGCCGCGGCAACACATCGTTCAAAAGCTCATCACATCAAACACCACGCGAGTTTGAGTACGGCGAGCCGGGCGAGGAACTCCATGCCGAGCTGGAATTAAAAACCCTCGCCGACATCGGCCTGGTCGGCTTCCCGAATGCCGGCAAGTCCACGCTGCTCTCGAAAATGACGCGCGCGCATCCGAAAATTGCGGCGTATCCATTCACGACACTCACGCCGAACGTCGGCTTGATTGATCTACCGAATTACACCCGCATGACGATGGCGGATATTCCCGGCTTGATCGATGGCGCGCACACCGGTCGCGGTCTCGGCTACGACTTCCTCCGGCACATCGAACGCTGCCGGTTACTACTCATCTTGATCGATATGGCCGGCGTGGACGCCCGCAAACCATGGGACGATTACCGGCAGTTACTTGATGAGTTGGAGCTTTACAATAAAGAGCTGCTTCAAAAACCGCGTTTGGTGGTTGCGAATAAAATGGACTTACCGGCGGCGAAGAAAAATCTGGCCGCGTTCAAACGGAAACACCGCGTCAAAGTGCTCGACGTTTCCGCCGGCGAAGGCACCGGCCTGAAGAAATTGCTACTCGCGCTGCGCAAGGGCCTGCCGTAAATTCCCGCCATGTACAAGCTCATAGGCACCGATGGCCGAATGTACGGGCCGGTCACACCGGAGCAATTCCGGCAATGGATTACTGAAGGCCGCGTTAATGCGCAAACCTTGGTGCAGCCGGTTGGCTGTCAGGACTGGAAACCATTAGCAGAGTTCCCGGAACTCTTGCCGCCACCAGTAATTAACAATTCCCCGCTCCGTGTCACCGTGCCGCCGCGCACAAATGGCTTTGCGATTGCGAGTCTGGTCTTGACCTCCGTCGGCTGGGTGACGATTTGCTGCGGACCGGTCGTCTGGATTATCGGGATAATTTTCTCCAGCATCGCACTCTCGCAAATCAAGCGCTCTGCCGGCACGCAAACCGGTAAAGGAATGGCCCTAGCGGGCTTGTGGCTGTCAATTGCCGGTCTATTGGCAATCGCCGGCTGGATGATAACCTGTTGCCAACCGGTCTGGAACTTTTCGAAATTCAGTCACCATGGACGCTACTGGTAATCGCCTCCGGCTTACGATTTTATTTCTGGTCGCGATGGTTGTCGGTGCCGGTATCCTTTATTTTGTTCCGCCGACCTATTTCCCACTCTGTCCGTTGCATGCCTTGACTGGCTTAAATTGTCCCGGCTGCGGTGCCACCCGCGCTGCGCATGAATTGCTTCACGGCCACATTCGCGCCGCGTTACACTTGAACGCCCTATTTGTGCTGGCGATGCCGGTAATAATCTTGACCCGACTATGGAGCCGTCGCACAATCTCATTGTGGAGTTTTAAACCGACGGCGTTATTTTGGTTGTTGAGTGTCGTAGTGGTATTTGGGATTGGCCGGAATGTCCCGGTCGTTCCATTCACATGGCTGGCTCCCTGAGCCAGCTCAGAAAGGGACAGCATGTACAAAATCATTGGAACAGATGGTAAGGAATATGGACCGGTTACGCTGGAACAGTTACGACAATGGTTATCCGAAGGGCGCGTCAACTCACAAACACAAGCGCAAGTCAATGGCAGCACAGACTGGCAAACATTAGGCTCGTTGCCGGAAGTTTCTGGGCCACCGTTAGCATATCCTCCAAGCACATCGTCGTCGTTTTGTAAGAAGCCTGGCAAACTGCAAGCCGTTGCCGTTATGACGTTAATTTGTGGAATTGTTAACTGCTTAATCGCGGCTTACTGGCTTTTCGCTGGTTTGTCCATCTTCTTGGTCGGCGTCTTGTTCACAATCATACCGGCAGCCTACACCTTGACACTAGGAATCTTCGAAATTATCACTGCAGCAAAGCTATTATCCGACCCTGTAAAGGTGACGCGTTCACCTAAATTTGTGGCGGTCATGGAAATTATCGGCATACTTTTTTGTAACTTCATCGCGTTGGTTATTGGGATTCTTAACTTGGTGTTCTACAATGATGAAGAAGTGGAAAAATATTTCACCTCAATTCGCGCACAGTAAGACCGGCACATGCCATTTTAGAGAGCGCTTGGATTCAGACAAAGCCAACCACGACTGTTTGAGCGGCCACGCACATACGTTTGGACCGGATTGAATCTATTGGTTCTGCCGGGACTTGGAACATTTCTGGCCGGACGACGAATCATCGGCATGCTGCAGATTACACTCGCAGTAGCCGGCTTTCTACTTAGCGGTTACGGCGTCCTCCAGCTCATAAATTTTCGCCTGACGCCGGATGGCTTTCCAGACTTGGCCGCCATTCCGCTCCGCGCGCTTGCAATCAGTTTTGGCTTGATGTTCGCCGCGTGGCTCTGGTCATTGGTAAGCAGCTTGCAGATTTTGCGCGCAGCGCGTAAAATCAAGCTGTGATTTCGCCACCACTTCAAACCGGCTTGCCCAGCTTAGAGCGGGATCAACACCTCGAACTTGACATTACCACTGTCGCATTCGGTGGCGACGGCATCGGTCGCTTCGAAAATTTTGTCATCTTCGTTCCATTCGTAATTAACGGCGAACGTGTCGAAGTCGAGATCGTCGACGTTCGAAAACGCTTCGCCACTGCCAATCTCATCCGCGTTATCACGCCATCACCGCACCGGGTTGCGCCACGTTGCAAACTTTACGCCAACTGCGCCGGTTGCCAGTACCAACACATCGCTTACCAGCACCAACTCGAACTCAAGCGCGCCCAAATCCGCGACGTCTTCCAGCGCATCGGCAAGCTGTCGGAGCCGCCCATCGCACCGGTTGTCGGTTCGCC
>JBAWWR010000057.1:0-16282 GCA_037146675.1 Verrucomicrobiota bacterium
AAAGTCTCGCGATGTGCACGCCGCTCGCGCCGGTGATTGGCTACGACAAAGCCGCCGAGATTGCCAAGACCGCCTACAAAGAAGGTAAGACGGTCCGGCAAGTTGCGCGGGAAAAATCCGGTTTGAGCGAGAAGGAGCTCGACGAGATTTTCAATCTCCGGCAACTCACTGAACCAGGTATTCGCGGCAAGGGTGGGGAATAGCTAGCCGGCGACCGCTTAAACCGAGTCGTCAGAGTCGGTCACATCTTGAGGAATCGGCTCCCGGCTGGCAGCGACGGCGCCGATGAGGTAGACGCCGTACACGATGAGGTAGAGCCACCACAAGTTGATGCTGTCCAATTGCAGCGCGAGAAACGCGGCGTTCACCAGTGTGGCCGGCGTGGCGGCGTGAATGGCGATATTCAAGAGTTGCCAAAAGCTCAACGCCCGCATCGCACCGCGGTCCATCACTGCGGCAAAGACGGCAAAGATGATGGCATGCCCGAGGATAATCAGCAGTGCGATCACGGTGAGTAGCACCCACGCCACCGGTCCGCCCACCCATAAAAACGATCGGAACAAGTGCCGGAAGTAATCGCCGTTTACGTTTCCATCCGGGAAACCATGCAGGCTGGATTGCTGGGTGCGCATTACCGGCGGGGGACTGTTGGTCGCGGAAATCCAAAACACAAAACTATCGGATTTGAGCAGCAACCCTTGCAGGACATTGGTATCTGGTTGTGTCGTCGCACCGGTGGTGTCGAGGATGAACAGAAAGCCGTCAGATTCGGTCCGGTAAGGCTGTGGCACGGTGCTCGTTACGCGGCTGTCCTTGATGGCAAACGCCGGCAGGTGACGGTCAATCCACTGCGCTAGATCATCCACGCGGTGTAACGCGACCGGCGTTAGCGCCAGCAACGTTAGCAGGGTGACTGGAAAAACGAGTTTGACCAGATACCAGAGCGCAGATGTGACCGGCACGTCGCGAATCGCCCGGTAATTCCGGAAATTTGCACACAATGCCAGAACGGTGTGGAGGAACTTCATGAGCGGGTCAAGATTCGCCGCGGTTTACGCGCGGCGATCAGCTCGGTTTTGGTTTCTTTTTGTAGTTTTTTCAGCTTACCGGCTAGACTGGCCTTTGTGGCGGCGTCCATGCGGTCAATAAACAGAACGCCGCTGAGGTGGTCGAGTTCGTGTTGGATGGCACGGGCGAGGAGGCCGGTCGCGACGAAGTTAAGTTCCCGGCCGTCGATATCGTGGGCGTGGACGATGACCGCCGCAGCGCGGCGGACTTGGGCGCTGATTTCTGGAAAACTGAGGCAACCTTCAGTGCCGGTGATTTCGCCGGTTGGTTGGTGGATTGACGGATTCACGAGGGTGAGCGGCATCCAGTCGTCGAGATTTTGCGGTTGGTTGTTGATGATGAGTTCGGAGGGTTGCTCGCTGGCGCGTACATCCACGACGGTCATCATAATCGGTCGGTTGACTTGGTGGGCGGCGAGGCCGACGCCATCGGCGACATACATCGTTTCCTTGAGGTCGGCAGCGAATTGACGCAGTTCGGCGGTGACGCGATCGATGCGTTTGCCTTTCTCGCGGAGCACCGGGTGCCCAAATTTAACGATTTCCAAAACCATACCGCAGTATAACCGGTAAGTGTCGAGTAGCCAAGTGACATAGTTTGTGGTAGGAAACCGCCGTATGCCGCTGATGATTTATTGGGAACGAGTCTTGCGCTTGCTGGTTGAGCCGTTTAGCAACCTCGGCGCGGCGTGGCCAATCTTGCCGGTGTACACGACGTTGATTATCGGGGAGCTTTACAAAGGTAAAATCGGCTTCGGGCACGCGGTCGGAAATGGATTCGTGATGCTTTGGACGGGCTTGAATTGGGCGCGGCATCTGAGCCGGGTGAGTACATGGGCGTATCTGTTTGACTCGCGCGTGCTGGCGTGGGTGGTGGCGGCGTCGGTCATTGCGCTAGGCGTATTCACAATCGTCCTCGGCTTTCGCAAGAAAGACAAGACGATGTGCGAACTGCTCGGCCATACCCGGTTTTCGTGCTATTTTCTGATCACATTTTATCCAATGCAAGCCCGGCTTTCTGGTGTGGAATGGGACTTAAACAACTTGGTGGCGATTCTGATTTTTGCGGCGCCAGCGTGGTTGCTGATTTATCTAATGGGCCGGGTCGCCTCGAAATGGGTGGGTTAAAAAAATGCAATTACCTTATACGAAAAACTGTTTTGTCTGCGGTGCGCACAATCCACACGGACTCGGTCTGCGGTTCCGGCAAGTCGGTGACGAAGTCCACTCGGACTTTACGCCGGCCGCGCACCACGCCGGGTTCCGCGACATTGTCCATGGCGGCATTCTCTCAACTGCGCTCGACGAAGCGATGTTTTGGGCGGCGGCGTGCCGGATGAAGCGCTTTTGTCTGGCGGCAGAATTGTATGTCCGATTCATTCGCAAAGTGGCCGTCGGCCAAAAGATGTTGCTCGTTGCAAGATTTGAAATCGATCGCCGGCGGATTTGGGAGTCAAGCGCTGAGCTGCGCGATGCCGCCGGTAATGTCTACGTCGGCGCCAGCTGCAAACAGATGCCGGTCGATGGTCCGTTTATGCAACACGCCGCCGGTGATTTCCTCCCAGACCCAGTCACTGACGCCGCATTGAAGTTGTTCACTGACGCGGTCCGGCCGGCGCGTTAGAACGGATTTGCCAATCCCGGTGGAAGCTCCGGTGCGGCATTCGTTGTTGCCGGCGTGCGGGCGCGTTCCAGTAAGTCGAGCAGCTCGTCAGCCGTAACATATCCAACTTGCCGCAACTCCGAATGTTCACGGCCGGTCGGGTCGAGGAAGACCAGCGTCGGCACGCCAACAATTTGGATCTTTTTCTCCAACGCTGCCGGTAAGTCGCGATTCGTCAAATCCACTTTCAAAAACACAAACTCGCGACTTTTCGCAATCACCCGCGCATCGCGAAAAGTCGTCTGCTCCATCTTCCGGCACGGCCCACACCAGGCTGCCGAAAAATCGAGCAGGACCGGTTGGTGCGCCGCGGCCGCTTGTTGGAGTGCCTCCTCAGAAAAGGCCGGCCAGCTTGCGGTTGTGTGTTTTGGCCAGACCGGCATTGTCACCCAGATTGCTGCGCCGAGGAGCAGCACGCCAAAGATCCGTTTCACCCAAACCATCCACTTACCGGACTTGGGTAACTGCGTCAGTAAGCTGGAAAACGTACCGAGTACGACGTACGGCAGGCCGAGGCCGCACGCCAATACAAAAAACAGCCACCAGCCAAGCCACGGGTCACCGCGTTGGCCGACATACGCCAGCAACGCCACCAAAACCGGCGCCAGACACGGCGCAGCAATCACGCCGACTGTTGCGCCGAGGAAAAACACACCGAAATAACCGGCGCGGGCCGACAAGCCGGCGGCGCGGTGCATTAAATTCTGCGGCGGTTGGATTTCGTACAGCCCAAACATGCTAAGCGCCAGTGCCACCAACAGCGCCGCGATGCCGGCTAGCACCCAGACGTTTTGCAGCAGCGCGCCGAATAATTCACCGGTTAACGCCGCCACTAGTCCGAGAGCGGAGTAGGTGAGTGTCACGCCCAGAAAATAGACGAGCGCCTGCCGGAATGCCGCGCCGACGGGACGCGATTGGCCGCCGAAATAACTGACCGTGATTGCAATCATCGGATAAACGCATGGCGTCAGGTTCAACGCCAGCCCGCCGAGGAACACCGCCACGAGTGTGATGAGCAAACCACGTCGCCGCAGTGAGTCGCCGATGGAACTATCGCTTGCCGTCGTACCGGTAATATCGATTTTGATCGGAACCGTCTTTGGCGCGTAGCAAACGTGGTCGTCGCAGGCTTGGTATCTTAATGTACCAGTGAGCGTGGTTTTGCCGGTGGCGTTGACAAAGATAATCGTCTTGCCGGAATACAAACGAACCGGCACGTCGGACCAGGGCACGGAAACGGTTTGGCCAGCGGGATAAGTGATTTTGCCGACCAACTTGGAATCGAAGGTGACGGTGGTCGGGATGAATTCCGGTGAGGACACGACATGGGCATTGACATGCCAAGGGGCTGGGATGTCGAGCACGATGACGATTTGGTTGTTACTGTAAGACGCCTGCGCGGTAATTTCGGGTTCCTGCGCAAACAGATTTGCGCAGAGCAGCGTCAACAGGATTCCCAGAATTGCCGGCACGACTCATACTTATCACCCGGCACGCAGCTTGACAACTCCCTGTCGCGCGGTGACGATGCCGGCGGTGGACGAGCAACTGCTGGAACAACTCCGAGTTGGCGATGAAGCTGCATTAGTGGAATTGATGCAGCGCTACCGGCATCCCATTGTTAACTTCTGTTACCGGCTGCTCGGCAATGCTGGCGATGCGGATGATGTGGCGCAAGAGACGTTTGTGCGGTGTTATCAAGCCCGGCAGCGGCTCCGGCCCGGCGCGAAACTTTCGACTTGGGTGTTCGCCATCGCTCGAAATCTGTGTCTCGACCGGCTGCGGTACCGGAAGCGGCATCCGACTGCGCCGTTGGAAACCGCACCGGAGCCAGTCACGATTTCCAATGAAATCAGCAACCGCGAAATCGGTGCAGCCATCGCCACGGCCATCGCGCAGTTACCGGAAGACCAACGGACCGTCGTCGTGCTCGCGGAATATCACGGGTTGAGCTACGCCGAGATTGCTGAAGTCATGCAGTGCTCTGGCAAGTCGGTCGAGGCGCGGCTGTACCGGGCCAAGCAAACTTTGCGCGTCCAGCTGCGGCCGTGGCTGACCTGACCAGACGGCGCGAGGGTTTTTCAGGTGGCCGGCGTATCACTTGGTGATGAATGATCCCAAACTAGACCAACTCTTCCGGCATTGGCGCGATGTCGAACCGCGCGGCAATTTTGACGAATGTGTGCAGCGTCGTCTCCGGCAAGCGGTGGCAGCCCCGGCGCGGAGCAGTTGGCTGAACTGGCTCAGTCAGCCGGCGCTGGCAACCGTTGCGGCGGTGGTGATTGGGCTGACTGCCGGTGCCATTGGCGGAATGCAAGCCGCACCGCATCCGGTCAATGAATTGCAATTCATGGCACCGACCACGCTGGCCGGCGCTTATCTGAACATGGTGGCAAAATGAATCAACGACTTTGGATCGGCGTCATCGTGGCGGCGGTGGTAGCGACGATAATTTCGTTTGCCGCAGTCCGGTATTGTGGCCGGTCCGCAACGCCAAATATTCACGACGCCGGCGACTTAAAAACCGAACTCGGTCTTGATGCGGCACAAGCCGAACGCATTGTGAAACTGGAGGCGGAGTTGCGCCAGACACTGGCGGGCTGCTGCAAGAAACATTGCGCGGCACGGTTTGACTTGAGCCAGGAATTGGCGAAACCCCAGACCGATCGCGCCGCAATGCAGAGGTGCGTGGACCGGATGTGCGCCGCGCAAACCGAGTCCGAGCAGGCGACATTGGCAGTCGTCTTGCGCGTCCGGGAACTTCTCACGCCGGCACAACGCGAAAAATACGCGCAGCTGCTCAACCAGCAACTCTGTACGCCGGCTACGATGAAAAACCGGTAACTGTTATGCGCCGCCTGTTTTTACTTTTGCTCATTGCTTTGCCGGTGCGCGCGGAGTTGCGCGAGATTGCGTCCAGCCTGACGCTTGACCAAGCGGTGGGCGACGCGGTGCGCGACAATGCGGAGTTGCACGCGATGCGGGCGCGTTGGGAAGCGGCTCAGGAACGCCCGGCCCAGGCGCGCGCATTGCCGAATCCGATGTTGCAATACACGGCGATGGACATGGCGAATGGCGGGCAGTGGCCGGATACCGGCGAGAAACAGGTGATGGTGCAACAGGCGTTTCCGTGGTTTGGCAAACGCGGTTTGAAAGGCAAGATCGCCGAGAAAGATGCGGAGGCGCTGCATCAGGATTATGAAGCGTTGCGGCGCGACATCGTGATGCTGGTCAAGGCGACGTACTTCGATTTGCGCGGTACCCGGGAAATGCTGACGATTGCGCGGGCGGAAACTGGCGTGTTGGAGCGCATCGAGAGCAGCACTGCCGCGTTGTATGCGACTGGTCAGCGGTCGCAGACGGACATTCTCAAGGTGCAGGTGGAAATGACAATGTTGAAGCAGAAATGCTTGGAACTGGAGACTCAGGTCGCAGCATTGCAGTTCAAGATAAACAGCTTGCTCAATCGGCCGCCCGAGATGCCGGTCGGATTGCCGGTCACACCGCCGGTAAGCGACTTCGATTTGGAGGCGCGACAACTATTCAGCCTGGCCAACAAGACGCGGCCGGAAATCAAAAAGGCGCAGACGGAACTGCAACGCGCCGAGTATACGCGTAGCTTGATGAGCAAGGAAGGTTTGCCAGATTACCGGCTTGGTCTCGAGTACCGGAACGTCGGTGTGGATTTTACCGGCTTCCGGCGCACCGACAATATGCTGGCGGTGACGGTCGGAATTGATCTGCCGATTTGGCGTTCCAAGTATCGCGCCGGTATCCGCGAAGCTGACAAAATGCTCGAAGCTGGCCAGGCAGCGCTCGAAGCGGTGACCCGGCAAGCAGCGTTCGATGTGCAAGATGCGTGGTTCAAGCTGCGCGCGGCCCGGCAGACGTTGGCGCTCTACCGGCAGGCTTTGCTGTCACAAGCCGAAGCGCGCTTCAAAGCCAGCGACGCCGCCTACCGCGCCGGCACAGGCAATTTTACGGATTTACTGGAAAGCGAGCGCTTCCAACTCAACGCGCGCGCGCTGGCGGCCGCGGCCGAGGCCAATGTGGGAATGCAAGCGGCCCGGCTGGAACGCGCGGTGGGCGCGGAGTTATTGGAAGCAAGGGAAACAAAATGAATATCCGAGCGTTAACTTTCATAGCCGTGATGGCAGTGGGATTGACCGGCTGCTCCAAGCCGCATGATCATGCCGAGACAACCGCACCGGCCAATGCCGCGAAGTTCCACTGCCCGATGCACCCGCAGGTTGTCTCTGACAAACACGGCAGCTGCCCAATCTGTGGGATGGACCTCGTTCAGATTGTTAAATCGAAAACCTCCACCGGTATCGTCATCCCTGCGGAAACCCGGCAACGCATTGGCCTTACGCTTGGCGTCGTCGAGAGGCGACCGCTTGTCCGTGAGCTGCGCACCTCAGCGCGCATTGTCGCGGACGAGACCCGGCTCTACCACGTCACATTGAAGACGGAAGGTTGGATCGAGCGTTTTCATTCCATCTTCGTCGGCAAGTTCATCCAGAAAGGTGAGCCGCTGATGAAAATCTACAGCCCCGAGTTGTTGACCGCCCAACGCGAGTTTCTCAATGCCGCTCAATCTGGCGACTCCAATCTTGTCTCCGCCACGCGTCGCCGGTTGGCGCTGCTCGACGTAAGCGATGACCAAATTGCGCGACTCGCGCAGGCTGGCGAGCCGGAGCGCACCGTGACATTGTACGCGCCGACGAGCGGTTATGTCACGGAACGCAACATCGCTGCCGGGCACAAGGCGCTGCCGGGTGAGATGCTGCTGACGTTGGCCGACCTCGCCGTTGTCTGGGCCGACGCCGATATTTACGAAAGCGACTTGCCACTCGTGAAAGTCGGGATGCCGGCCGAAGTGACGGTCAACGCGCAAGTGTTCACCGGTCAAGTCGCGTTCGTCTCGCCGACAATTGATCCCGAAAGCCGGACCATGAAAGCGCGCATTGAGCTTCCGAATCCCGACGCGACGTTGAAGCCGGAAATGTTCGCCACGGCGCGGTTGAAGATTGACCTCGGCGATAAGCTGGCGATTCCCGCCGCCGCCGTGATGCGTACCGGCGAACGCGTGTACGCCTTCCGTGATGCCGGTGACGGCAAGCTTGAGCCGGTCGAGATCAAGATTGGTGGGTGGGCTGACGGCTGGTTTGAGTTGCTGGCTGGTCTGGCTGCTGGTGATCACGTCGTTACATCGGCGAACTTTCTGGTGGACAGTGAGAGCCAATTGAAAGCCGCACTGACAGCGCTGGCAGGTGCAAGTGGCAAGCAAAAGTAACGGTGACGGCGATAAGATTTGTGGACGCCGCGTGGTTCTCTAAATAAGATGCAGTTCCCGTAGAATAAAGCGGGTATGGGAATTTATATGTTTAACATTTTGCGCGGCGGCGCTGCGCTGGAAACGCTGTGCAGATTCTGGAAGGTGTTTGGTGGCTGAGACGACATCGTTACGATTGTCGGAGGAGATCGCGCGGCTGGTGGCGGCGTTTGCCGAGCGGCCGGTGCGCTTGCGTGAAATCTTGGAGACCACGCACAGTCGCGGTTACACACTGCTGCTCGCCTTGTTGGCTTTGCCGTTTTGCACGCCGATTCCGCTGCCGGGACTATCGACACCGTTTGGTATTGTGATTGCCTTGATTGGTTTTCGGTTGTCGTTGCGTGAGAAGCCGTGGTTGCCGGAACGGCTCTTGAATACGGAATTGCCAACGAAGTTCTTTCCGCGATTTCTCACGGCGACACAGCGGATCGTGCGAGGGATGGAGTTCTTCCTTCGGCCACGCTGGACGTGGTTGCTGGACACCGGAGTGCTTCATCACGCCTATGGCGCAATGATTCTCGTGTGCGGACTGCTGCTATTACTGCCGTTACCGGTCCCGTTCACCAACACCTTGCCGGCATTGACCGTTGTGCTATTGGCGGCGGCAATGCTTGAGCGGGATGGTTACTTCGTGATTGCTGGATTGGTGATGTTCACAGTGACGGTAAGCTTCTTTGGTACGATGTTTCTTTGTGGCGAAGCAGTCGTAAACGTGATTCATAAGTGGCTCACTGGAACGTTGTAATAAAAACATAAACTTATGCACCAGATCCCAGATGTTCGTGACTTGCAAGGCCTGTCGGAAGCTGTGGCCGCCGAACGGCTGAAGACCGATGGCTATAACGAATTGCCGACAACTAAGCGACGCAGCATCTTCGCAATCGCACTCGGAGTAGTGCGCGAGCCGATGTTCCTCCTGCTCGTAGCATGCGGTGCCATATACCTCGTTCTTGGTGACAGAACCGAGGCCCTGATGTTGCTGGGCTTTGTCATTGTGGTCATGGGGATCACGCTCTATCAGGAGCGCAAGACGGAACGTGCGCTCGAAGCTCTGCGCGACCTATCTAGCCCCCGCGCCTCGGTCATTCGCGAAGGCCAACAGAAACGCATCGCTGGCCGCGAGGTGGTGCGGGGCGACCTGCTCATCATTCGCGAGGGTGACCGCGTGCCGGCGGACGCGCTGTTGCTCGACGCAACTAACTTGTCGGTTGACGAATCGTTGTTGACCGGCGAATCGGTGCCCGTGCGCAAAGCCGCTATCGAAAACCCGGCCCAAACCACCGAAATGCACCGGCCGGGCGGCGATGACACGCCGTTTATTTTTTCCGGTACCCTCGTGGTTCAAGGCCAGGGAATCGCCGAAGTTCAAGCCATCGGTGCGAAGACCGAGCTTGGCAAGATTGGTAAGTCCCTTCAAACAGTCGAGCAGGAGGAAACACTCCTGCAACGCGAGACGGGTCGCTTGGTGAAGAAGTTGGCGGTCTTGGGGTTGTCGTTGTGTGCTGCGGTGGTTGTGATTTATGGGCTGACCCGGGGCGACTGGCTCCAAGGTGTCCTGGCCGGCATCACGCTCGCTATGGCCACGTTACCGGAAGAATTCCCGGTCGTGTTGACGATCTTCCTGGCGCTGGGTGCCTGGCGCATCTCGCGCAAGAATGTACTCACCCGACGCGTCCCGGCCATCGAGACGCTCGGCTCGGCCACGGTGTTGTGCACGGACAAGACCGGGACCCTGACCCTCAACCAGATGACGGTCGCCCGCCTCCATGCCAACGGCACGAGTTGTGACCTGGAAACACTCGGCCCGAAACCATTGCCTGATGGGGTTCACCAACTGGTGGAGTTCGGCATCCTCGCCAGCCAGCGCGATCCGTTCGACCCGATGGAAAAGGCGATTCATCAAGTCGGTAAAACATTTCTAGCTCGGACCGAACACCTGCATCACGACTGGGAGTTGATTCGAGAATATTCACTTTCGCGCCAACTGCTGGCGCTGTCACACGTCTGGAAATCACGGACCAGTAATGACTACATCATTGCCGCCAAAGGGGCGCCAGAAGCCATTGCCGACCTCTGCCATTTCACACCCGGTCAGACGCAGGAACTAGCCCGACAAATTGATGCGATGGCCCGGGATGGTCTGCGCGTGCTGGGGGTTGCCCGCGCGCGGTTTCACAAACAGACCGAACTGCCACCGGAACAGCACGATTTTACGTTCGAGTTTCTCGGCCTGCTCGGATTGGTTGATCCAGTTCGCCCAAACGTGCCCGAGGCGATCCGCGAATGCCAGACTGCCGGCATCCGCGTGGTGATGATTACCGGCGACTACCCCGTTACGGCCCAGAACATTGCCCGCCAGATTGGCCTGCCCACCGGCGACCTGATTACCGGGCCAGAATTAACAACGTTGGACGACGCACAGTTACAGCAGCGCATTGGCCAGGTGAACATCTTTGCCCGGGTCGTGCCGGAGCAGAAGCTGCGTATTGTGCAGGCTCTCAAGGCCAACGGCGAAATTGTTGCCATGACCGGCGACGGCGTCAACGATGCCCCGGCGTTGAAGTCGGCGCACATTGGCATCGCGATGGGCGGCCGCGGTACCGACGTGGCGCGCGAATCGGCAGCATTGGTGCTGCTTGATGATGATTTCTCCTCGATCGTCGCCGCTATCAAACTCGGCCGTCGAATTTTCGATAACATCCAAAAAGCCATTGCCTATATTTTTGCGATTCACGTCCCGATTGCCGGCATGTCCTTGATCCCGGTGCTATTCAAGTGGCCATTGGTTTTGTACCCCGTGCACATTCTGTTTCTAGAGCTCATTATCGACCCGGCCTGCTCGACGATTTTTGAAGCTGAGCAGGAAGAGGCCGATATCATGAAACGCAAGCCACGCGATCCAAATGAACCTCTCTTCAGTCGGAAGCGCGTTTTCTTCAGCGTCCTGCAAGGGCTGGCTGTTCTCGTCGTCGTACTCGCGGTCTACGGGATTTCTTGGTACTGCGGTCAGAACAAGCCTGACAAGGTTAGGCAAGGCGAGGCGTGCGCCATGTTCTACACCACGCTCATCATTGCCAATCTCGGACTGATTCTCACCAACCGCTCACGAACCCGGACAATACTTGCCACATTACGCACGCCTAACGCCGCCCTGTGGTGGGTGCTTGGCGGTGCAACAATGTTTCTCACGTTGGTGCTCACCGTGCCGTTCCTGCGTGGCTTGTTCAAGTTTTCGGTACTGCATCCGCTCGACATCGTAATCTGCCTCGGAGCCGGTGTGTTAAGCATTCTGGGTTTCGAGCTGATGAAACGGCGCCGGCAACACTCCCAACGCTGACTTTTAGCGAGGGTTTTGCTGTGCGGCGGCGTATCACCGAGTGAATGATTAAGCGGATAATCCATTTTTCGGCGCACAACCGGCTTCTCGTCATTATGCTGACGGCAGCGGCGGTGGCGTTTTCAGTCTATACGATGAAAAATATTCGGCTGGACGCGATACCGGATTTGTCCGACACGCAGGTCATCGTGTTCACAAAGTGGGACCGGTCGCCGGACATTGTCGAGGATCAGGTGACGTATCCGATCATCTCGGCGTTGCTCGGCGCGCCGAAGGTGAAAGCCATCCGCGGCTTTAGCGATTTCGGGTTCAGCTACGTCTATGTCATTTTTCAAGACGGCACGGACATCTACTGGGCGCGCAGCCGGGTCATCGAATATCTTTCGAAACTCCAAGGCCAGTTGCCGGCAGGAGTGGCGCCGGAACTGGGGCCGGATGCGACGGGCGTCGGCTGGGTGTTCCAATACGCGCTCGTGGACAAGTCCGGCAAGCATTCGCTCGCTGACTTGCGGAGTTATCAGGATTGGAATCTCCGGTATGCGCTTCAAAGCGTGCCCGGCGTGTCGGAGGTGGCTGGTCTCGGCGGATTCCAAAAGCAATATCAGGTGACGGTTGATCCGGTAAAACTGCAGGCGTTTGGTCTCGGGATGATGGAAATCGCCGACGCCATCAAGCGCAGCAACAACGAAGTCGGCGGCCGGCTCATCGAGTGGAGCGGGCGCGAGTTTATGGTGCGCGGCCGCGGTTACGTCACGACGACCGACGACCTCGGCAAGGTCGTAGTGAAAACGACGAAGACCGGCACGCCGGTATTGCTGCGCGATGTGGCGGAGATTGCGCTCGGGCCGCAGATGCGGCGCGGTGTTGCGGATTTCAACGGGGAAGGCGACATCGTTGGCGGCATCGTCGTGATGCGGCACGGCGAGAACGCGCTCAACGTCATCGACGCTGTGAAGACGAAGCTGGCGGAGTTGAAGCCGTCCTTGCCGGCAGGCGTGGAGGTGGTGGCGACGTATGACCGGTCGGAGTTGATCAAGCAATCCATCCACAACCTGAAACACGATCTCATCGTCGAGATGATCATCGTCAGTCTCGTGATTTTGTTTTTCCTTTGGCACATCCCGTCGGCGCTCGTGCCGATTATCACCATACCGGTGTCGGTGGCGCTGGCGTTCATCCCGATGTACTTCATGGGCATCACGTCGAACATCATGTCGCTGGCCGGTCTCGCCATCTCCATTGGCGTGCTGGTGGACGGCGCGATTGTCGAGGTCGAAAACGCTTACAAGAAACTCGAACGCTGGCAGGAGGATGGCGGCAAAGGCGATTTCCACGCGATCCGGCTGGAGGCGTTGATGGAGGTCGGGCCGAGTGTGTTCTTCTCGTTGCTGGTGATTGCGGTGGCATTCCTACCGGTATTCACGCTCGTGGATCAGGAAGGCCGGTTGTTCAAGCCGCTCGCGTACACGAAGACGCTCGCGATGGCGCTGGCGGCGTTGCTCGCCATCACGCTCGACCCGGCGGTGCGGATGTTATTCACGCGGATGAAGCCGTTGAAGAACCGGCTGCTGAACGCCTTCGTCGTGGGCCGGTATTATCCCGAGGAGAAACATCCGGTGAGCCGGGTGTTGTTCTGGCTCTACGAGAAACCGTGCCGGCTGGTGTTGCGCTGGCCAAAGACCGTGATCGCGCTTGCGGTGCTTGTCGTGCTTTCGACGGTGCCGGTCTATTTTAAACTCGGGCACGAGTTCATGCCGCCGCTGAACGAAGGCACGATTCTTTACATGCCGACGACGTTGCCGGGCATCTCGGTCACGGAAGCGGCGCGGTTGATGCAGATTCAGGATCGAACGTTGAAATCGTTTCCCGAAGT
Source organism: Verrucomicrobiota bacterium (assembly GCA_037146675.1). GTDB lineage: Bacteria > Verrucomicrobiota > Verrucomicrobiia > Palsa-1439 > Palsa-1439 > CAINDI01. The sequence goes on from JBAWWR010000057.1 coordinate 13,276, forward strand.
CGCCACCGTCCACGGCAAAGCCGGGCGCGCTGACACGGCGACCGACCCGGCGCCGTTCTCGATGATGGAGACAGTCGTCCAACTCAAGCCGAAGTCGCAATGGCGACCCGGTATGACTTGGGAGAAACTCATCACTGAGATGGATGGCGCGCTCCAGATTCCAGGCAACGTCAACGCTTGGACGATGCCGATCAAAGGACGCATCGACATGCTGACGACAGGCGTGCGCACGCCGGTTGGTATCAAGATTCTCGGCGCGAACCTCGACGAGATCCAGCGGATCGGCGAGAAAATCGAAGCCGCGCTGCGCAACGTGCCCGGCACGCGCAGCATTTTCGCCGAACGGGCGGCGGGCGGATTTTTTGTGGACATCGTGCCGAAACGCGAGGCGCTGGCCCGGTATGGGTTGACGATTGACGAGGTGCACGGCGTGTTGATGAGCGCCATCGGCGGCGAAACGGTGGCGACGACCATCGAAGGACGGGAACGCTACAGCATCAACCTCCGGTACCCGCGTGATTTGCGCGCGGAGTTGGATCAATTGGAGCGGGTGCTGGTGAAAACAATGATGGGCCGGCAAGTGCCACTCGTCGAGGTGGCCGACATCAAGCTCACCACCGGCCCGGCGATGATTCGCGACGAGAACGGGAAGCTGGCCGGTTACGTTTACGTGGATGTGGTCGGACGGGACATCGGCAGTTACGTCGAGGAGGCAAAGAAAGCGGTGGCCGGTGTGGAGCGGCAGGGCTACGAACTCGTCTGGAGCGGTCAGTATGAGAATATGATTCGCGTGCGGGAACGATTGAAGATCGTGGTGCCGGTAACGATTGCACTGATTTTTCTGTTGCTGTTCATGAATACGAAGTCGGCATTCAAGACGCTGGTGGTGATGCTGGCGGTGCCGTTCAGCTTGGTCGGCGCGGTGTGGCTGCTCTGGCTGCTCGGCTACAACGTCAGCATCGCGGTGTGGGTCGGCATGATTGCGTTGATGGGACTCGATGCGGAGACCGGGGTGTTCATGCTGTTGTTCCTCGACTTGAGCTACGACGCGGCGAAGCGTGCCGGCAAGCTGCGCGACCGGGCGGAGTTGGAGGAAGCGATCATCCACGGCGCGGTGAAACGGATTCGCCCGAAGTTGATGACGGTGGCGGCGGCGATGATGGGTTTGATGCCGATCATGTGGAGTGTTGGCGCCGGGGCCGACATAATGAAGCGTGTCGCCGCGCCGATGGTCGGTGGGTTAGCGACGTCGTTTGTGATGGAGCTACTCGTCTATCCAGCGATTTATCTGCTTTGGCGGCGCAGGGAACTGAAGCCGGAAGTCGCGGCGTAGAATAACAGGCGGGTGGAGGGAAGGGGAATGCGTTTGCGCCAAACTGGCCGGTCCCCATGCCGGCGTCTTTCAACTCAATCAGCTTTAGTCGAAACGCCTTCCATCGTGATTTTCAGCAACGCAAGACAGCCGGTTTGGACGCTATAGTAGGCGATGCCGTCCTTGAGGCTTTTTGTTGCCATTGCCTCGAGGGCCTCAATCTGCTCAGTCAGCAGTTTGCCGTTGCTTGCATAGAAGCGGAAGGATTGGTCTCTGGCGGTTGGATCAGATTTCATAGTCGCCTTCTGTTCGGGTTGCGGTTCCTGCATGCTGTTTGCATCCTAGTTGAATGCATTGGGACTAGATACTGGACCTTAGTGCAGTCCAGTAGCGGACTTATTTATATGCGCTGGGGGGGGGGCAATGCCGCCGCGACTGACAAGATGGACCAACTCGGCAACCGACCGCACTTTCATTTTTTTCATCACTGCCCCACGATGAAATTTGACGGTGCCTTCGGTAATGTCGAGAACAGTCGCGATTTGTTTGTTCAACTGGCCGGTGACGATTTGCTCCAGCACTTCGCGTTCACGGCCGGTCAGTGTGGTCAGTCGTTGCCGGATGTCGCTAAGTTCAGTGATGTCGTGGGCAACGCCGCAGTGGTATTCCTTGCCACCGAATTGCACGTGCGACACAGATATTTCGACGGGGAATTCACTGCCGGATTTCCGGCGCAGTCGCGACTCAGTAATCAGGTGCCCGTTGCGCCGCAGCTGGGTGCGCATTTTTTTCAGGATTTGATTCGTCGCGGTGGAATCAATCTCACTTAATGTTCGATTAAGCACTTCTTCACGCCGGTAGCCGAGCGTCTGGCAAGCGGCGTTATTGGCGTAAATGATCTTGTTGTTGCTGTCGAACCAGCAAACCAAGACAAAATGGGTGTCAATGGAATGCTTCATCAGCGCAAGCAGCGCTTCAGCCTCTTTTTGCGCGGTGATGTCGCGGCCGTAAAAGTCACATAGCCGTCTTCCAAAATGGGTACCAGAATCAAAGAATAAATCTGTTCGCCACAGTCGACATCAAGCGTTGTGGGATTGCCGCTCGCAATCGCCTCTTTCATAAATTGTCTGACGCCATTTTTCAGTGGCAAACCCACACCGCTTTTCCACAGCTTAAGCAGCGGTGCTGCGGCCGCGTTGGCATAACAAATGATCCCGGCACTGGTCACGCGCAAAACCGGATGGTGATTCTCTGCGGGAGATTTGGCGAGATGGGATACCGGTTTAGACAGCGCACTCGTTCGCGCTGCGTTTTTCTGGGTTCTGGGTTGGCAACGCTTGGGTGTAGGCATGTAAATGTGCGCCGACAATATCATAATCACCAGAACTGCGTACTGGACCTTGGTGTAGGATGTATTCGCACAGCGGATGACGACCGAAGACGGCATGCCCAAATGGAATTGCAAACTTACAGTGAGATTTGTCTTCCCTTAGTCAGACAGAAAATTTTTCGAGCGATGCCGTTGCTCGGCACTCGTTTGGGAAAATGAAATGGCGACCCCAGCGGGATTCGAACCCGCGTTACCGCCGTGAAAGGGCGATGTCCTAGACCGGGCTAGACGATGGGGTCGCACCAATGCAGGGCGTGACTATACCTAAATCGCCGGCTTTGGCAACCGGGAAATCCACACGCCGC
>JBAWWR010000058.1:0-15876 GCA_037146675.1 Verrucomicrobiota bacterium
CAGAGTTCGGCTCCGGTTACACCTCGCAAAAGATCAACGGCGGCGTCGGTTTCCGATTCTAAGTACCGGTATTCGCGTCGGGCTTGTAAAACCGGAATATGGCAAGGACTCTGCCGCTTCGTCACCCTGACTTCGGGTAGTGGTGATCGCAATATCACCCATTTACGTTCGGATAACTACCAAGAATCTTCACGAACATTGTGTATTTCGCCAGTTCTGTCAGCGCCTTTTTCACGCGTGGATCATCGCAGTGACCGGTGAAATCCACAAAGAAATAGTACTCCCATGCTTTCTTCTTACTCGGCCGTGACTCAATCTTGGTGAGATTGATTTTGTGTTTCTTGAACGCTTCCAGCGAATCATGCAACGCGCCGACGCGGTCTTGCGAGGCAAACATGATCGAAGTCTTGTCGTTGCCGGTGCGCGCGGGGTATTTGCGGCCAATCACGAGGAAGCGGGTGACGTTCTCGCTGGAGTCTTGGATGTTTTCGTCGTGAATGGTCAGGCCGTATTTCTCCGCCGCTAATACGCCCGCCAACGCGCCGGTCCCCGGTTCTTGCTTAGCAATCTCTGCGGCGCGCGTGCTGCTGGAAACTTCCACGAGTTCAACGTGCGGCATGTTGACTTGCAACCATTGCCGGCACTGCGCGAAAACTTGCGAAATGGAATACAACTTCTTGATTTCGTCACGCCGGCCGGCGGCCATGAGGTTGTGCCGGATTGGTAATAGAATCTGCGCGCAAATTTTAAGTTCGCTCTCGACGAACATGTCGTAGGTGTGCGTGACCGCGCCTTCGGTGGAGTTTTCGATCGGTACCACGCCGTAGTCGGCCCGGCCTTTCGCGACATCGATGAACACGTCGGCAATGCTCGGCATCGGTTCATACCGGACGCTCGCGCCAAATTTCCGCACCGATGCCATGTGCGAGTACGTCGCTTCGGGACCGAGGAAGGCGATGATGAGCGGTTTCTCCAGCGCTAGTGCGCTCGACATGATTTCCCGGTAAATCGCGCGCAATGAGTCGTTAGTCAACGGCCCGGTGTTTTGCTCGCTAACGCGGCGGAAGACGGCCTCTTCCCGGTCCGGCGCATAGATCTCGCCGCCGGTCGCGTGCTTGATCTTGCCGATTTCCAATACAAATTTCGTGCGGTGGTTGAGCAGTTTGACCAGCTTGGCATCAATGGCATCAATCTGGGTGCGTGCTTTATTGAGATCAATCTTCATCGGCTTGTTCCACATTCTCGCTCTCGGTGGCTTTCACGGCCGGAATTAGTTCGGGCTGCGTGGCGTCGGTAGCGGTTGGTTGCGCTTTTGCCTCGGCTGTCTTCAACGCCGCCGCTTGCGCGCGGAGTTCAGTGGCTTTCGGCATATCGTCAAGATTGCGCAGGCCGAAATGTTCAAGGAATCGCTGGGTGGTGCCGTAAAGCAACGGCTTGCCGGGCGCATCGCTGCGGCCGGTAATCGTGATCAAATCGCGTTCCAACAACGAGCGGAGGACGCCGTCCACCTCGACGCCGCGAATCCCGGCAACATCAGCCCGGGAAATGGGTTGCCGGAGCGCGACGATGGAAAGCGTTTCAAGTGCCGGTTGTGACAACCGGTGCGGCCGGGCTTCATCGAGCAATTTCTTCAACCACGGCGCGTATTCGGGGCGGCTCATCAAGCGCCAACCGCCGGCAATCTCGACGAGCTGGAAGGCGCGCGTTTGAGAGTCGAATTCGACTTTGATTTCCTCGAGCGCGACGACGATTTGTGCCTCGCGAGCGCTCCGAAAAGCTTCGACGGTACCGGGATGTTCGTCATCCGTCGCCTCGGCGATGATTTGGCGAATTTCTTTGGAGGATAACGGGCGTTCAGCTGAGAACAGCAACGCTTCGATGATTTGTTTGAGTTCGATTGTCATGCCACTTTGGTTACGTTAATTTCTCCGAATGCTTCGGCTTGCTGGACCCGCAGGCGTTTCAGGCGGATTAATTCCAGTAGCGCTAAAAAAGTCACCACGACTTCCGCCCGCGAACCGGCGCTGGCGAACAGCTCCGAAAACAGCATCTCCAACCGGTCCCGCAAAGTATAGAGGATTTCCTCAATTTTGTCGCTCACGGTAAAGCGTTCTTCGTAAATTTCGCGAAAATCTTCGCGTTCGTTGGCCTTTTTCAAAACCTGATTGAAGGCGTTAATTAGGTCGAAGATGCCAACTTCGGCCAGCGGTTTATCAGGTTGAGCTTCGATACCAAGATCGCCCACTTGCCGGGGGAACAGGTGGGATTGCTCCTCCTCGCGCCGGCCAAGCTGGAGCGCGGCATCTTTGAATTTTTTATATTCGACTAATTGCCGGATTAGCTCCCAGCGCGGGTCTTCGCCGTCCTCGGCTTCAGTGTCAATTACCTGCTGGTCGGACGGCAAAAGCATCCGACTTTTGATGTACATCAACGTCGCCGCCATCACGAGGAACTCACCGGCCACTTCTAGGTTGAGCAGTTTCATCAACGAGAGGTATTCCATGTACTGATTCGTAATCCGCTCGATTAGAATATCGTAGATGTCGACCTCTTCCTTCTTGATGAGGTAGAGCAATAAATCGAGCGGCCCCTCGAAAACTTCTAATTTGACCTTGTAATCAGTTTCCACGCTATCTCAACCCAACGGATTCACGAACTTGCTTCATAGTGGCATCGGCGACGGCATTCGCGCGTGCGGCGCCTTGCCGAAGCACGGCGGTGACGTAGTCGAGGTTTTTCGCCAACTCTGCCCGTTTCTGTTGGTGCGCCGCAAAACAATCGAGCAATGCCGCCAATAGTTCTTTCTTCGCTTCGCCGTAGCCGTAACCGCCGGCAGCCAGCTTCGCCTCGACATCCTGCGCGCGTTCCGGTGCGACCACTTTCAAAAATTGCAGTGGAATATTCTGCTCTAAATTCACCTTCGGCGCTTCGACCGGTTGCGAATCAGTCACGATGCTCATGACTTTTTTCTTGGTCGCCTTCTCGTCGCCAAAAATCTCGATGGTGTTGCCGTAGCTCTTGGACATCTTGCGCCCGTCGGTTCCCGGCAGCGTGGCGACCTCGGCGCGGATCACGGCTTCCGGTATCACAAAGGTTTCACCAAATTGACGGTTAAACGCGCCGGCAATGTCACGGGTCATCTCAATGTGCTGCTTCTGGTCTTTCCCAACCGGCACCCGTTCACCTTGAACGATCAGGATGTCCGCAGCTTGAAGTATCGGATAAGTGAACAAGCCGACGTTGGGCTTGAGGCCTTGTGCGACCTTGTCTTTGTAACTCACCGCATTTTCCAGCATCGGCATCGGTGTCACGCACGACAAAATCCATGCGAGCTCGGCCACTTGTGGGACATCACTCTGCCGGTAGAATACAGTTTTCGCCGGGTCCAACCCGCACGCGAGGAAATCCAATGCGACATCGGTGACGTTCGCGCGCAACTCATTCGGATCGGAAACCGATGTCAACGAATGATAATCCGCGATGAAATAGAACGCCTCGCCCGTTTGCGCCAACTCCAGCGCCGGTCGCATCATTCCAAAATAATTGCCGATATGCAGTTTCCCGCTCGGCTGAATCCCTGACAAAATTCTCATGTCGGCGTGAAGATAGAAAAGCCCGTGCCGTCTTGCGAGGAAATAATCACCTTTTTCCTCGTCAAGCTCCGGCCGATTCGGTATCTCTCCGAACACCATGACCACGCCTTCCGCCCTGAACGATTGGGAAAACCCGGCCTTACCGGGTCGCAACCGGCTTTCACCCCGCGCGTTTTTCACGCCATATCCGGACGAAACCAGCGCGCGTACCTTCGACCGCACCAACTCGCCGTGGTTCAAACTGCTCAACGGTAATTGGAAATTTCACTTCGCCCCCACGCCAGCCGAAGCGCCGGTAAGTTTTAAAGATGTAACCGGTTGGGCTGACATCCCCGTGCCATCCTGCTGGCAAATGCACGGTTACGGCCGGCCGCATTACACCAATGTCCAATTCCCATTTCCCGTCGATCCACCGCACGTGCCGACCGAAAACCCGACCGGCACCTATGTTCGCGATTTTTTCGTTGGCGACGATTGGAACGGCCGGCAAATCCGCTTGCGCTTCGAAGGCGTCGACTCCGCGTTTCACGTCTGGATCAACGGACGGGAAGTTGGCTTCAGCAAAGGCAGCCGCTTGCCGGCGGAGTTTGATGTCACCAAGTTAGTGCGGACCGGCAACAACCAGATTGCTGTCCGCGTCGTCCAATGGTCTGACGGTTCGTATATGGAAGACCAAGACATGTGGTGGCTCTCTGGTATCTTTCGTGACGTTTGTCTCATCGCCATGCCAGCAACGCACATTGCTGACATCCACGTTCATGCACCGGCCGACGGCAAGCTCAAGGTGAACACCACGCTTGCCGGTGACACCGCCGGCTGCAAAGTCACCACCAAACTCCTCGACCATGCCGGCCACGTTGTGAAGCCGCAGCCGCCCCGGCTCTGGTCGGCAGAAGACCCGTACCTTTACACCTTGCTCGTCACACTCAAAGACGCCGCCGGTAACGTCCTCGAAGTTGTCCCGCAAAGCATTGGCTTTCGCACCGTCGAAATCCAAGGCGACCGGTTCCTCGTCAATGGCGTCGCCATCAAACTCAAAGGCGTCAACCGTCACGAGACCCATCCCGACCTCGGTCGCGTTATGACCATGGAGGCGATGGTCAAAGATTTGCTCTTGATGAAGCAGCACAACATCAACGCCATCCGCACTTCGCATTATCCCGATGACCCGCGCTTTTACGATCTGTGCGATTACTACGGATTTTACGTCATTGACGAGTGCGACCTCGAAACGCACGGCTTCAGTGCCATCGAAGGTTGGGCCGGTAATCCCACCGAAGATCCGCGCTGGGAAACCGCCTGCGTCGACCGGATGGAACGCATGGTTCACCGCGACAAGAATCATCCGTGCATCATCATGTGGTCGCTCGGCAACGAGGCGCATTTCGGCTGCAACCACATCGCCATGGCCAAGCGGGCCCGGCAACTCGACTCCTCGCGCCCGATTCATTACGAGGGCGATTACGATCTGAAAACCGCCGACGTTTTCAGCCAGATGTATACGCACGTCGACAACGTCATCACTATTGGTCACGGCACCGACGAGGAAATTAAAACCAAACTGAACCAGAAAGGGAACGGCTACGCCAGCAAGCCGTTTGTCCTCTGCGAATATGCCCACGCGATGGGCAATGGTCCCGGCGGCCTGCTCGAATACTGGGACGCCATCTACAACTCCGACCGGCTGATGGGCGGATTCATCTGGGAATGGGCGGACCACGGTCTCCGTCAACGCACCGCCGACGGTCAGGAATGCTTTGTCTACGGCGGTGACTTCGGTGACGTGCCCAACGACGGCAATTTCGTCTGCGACGGTCTAGTTTTTCCCGACCGCACCCCGTCGCCCGGTCTCACCGAGTACAAGAAAGTTATCGAGCCGGTCAAAGTTGAAAAAGTTGGCGACCAATTCCGCATCACCAACCGGTACGACTTCATCAACCTCGACCATCTCCAACTCAGTTGGAATGTCACCGTTGCCGGTGCAGTCATTCAAGCCGGCACCGCGAAGATTCTAAGCATCCCCGGCCGCAAGAGCAAGCTCATCAGCATCCCCTTCGACAAGCCGGCGGACGCGGCGTGCCTCAATCTCAGTTTCACGCTCACCGCTGACACGCCGTGGGCGGCGTGCGGCCACGAAATCGCTTGGGCGCAGTTTGAATTACCGGCGAAACTCAAAGCTCCGGTAATCGTCGCGAAGACCGGCCCCGCTCTCAAACTCGTCAATTCCGGTAATGCCATCGCCATTACCGGCGCGAATTTTGTTGTGAATTTCGACAAAATTCACGCCGTGCTGACCGGCTGGCAACACGACGGCGTTATCTTGTTACAGACTGGCCCGCGCCTGAATTTCTGGCGCGCGACCACCGACAATGACCGCGCGAGTTGGGGCCAGCAGCAATACGCGAAGGCCTGGCAAGCTGCCAGACTCGACATGCTCCAGCACCGCACCGATGGTGTGACCATCGAACAGCTCGACGCCGGCACCGTGCGCATCGTTGCCAAAACCCGCATCGCGCCGCCGGTTCTCAGCATCGGTTTCGAGTGCGATTACACCTACACCATTACCGGCGACGGGCAGATCACCATCGAAGTGCACGGCATTCCACGCGGCACGGCATTACCACCGACCTTGCCACGCCTCGGTTTGCAACTCACATTGCCAACCGCGTTCGATCAAGTGCAATGGTTTGGCCGCGGTCCCGGCGAAGCTTACCGGGACACGAAACAAGCGCAACGCCGCGGCTTGTGGCAGGCGACTGTGGACGAACTCTACACGCCGTATGTTTTTCCGCAGGAGAATGGCAACCGCACCGACGTGAGCTGGGTGAAGTTTGCCGACTTGGCCGGTCGGGGAATCTGCTTTGCCGGGTTGCCAAACTTCAGCGCACACCGGTACACGACGCTGGACTTGGAGAACGCCAAGCACACGACCGATCTCGTGAAACGCGATTTCATCACCGTCTCGCTTGATCACGAACACAACGGCATTGGCACCGGCAGTTGCGGCCCGGGACCGTGGGAACAGCATCAGCTCAAGCCCGCTGAGTTCCGCTTCGCGCTCTGCCTGCGACCGGTGCAGGCTTGAGGATTTGTTTTGTCATGAGGCGGAGTTGACAAAAGACGGTTTGCGCCGGTACACTCACCGCACGTGAAATCATGTTGGAAACCTTACAACAATTACTCGTCGTTCAAGATCGCGACCGGCGCCTCGCGGAATTAAAGGCCGAAGCTGCGCGCATCCCGGTGGAGCTCGCCGCCGCGCAAAAGCGCTTGGCCGACGAATTGGCTAAACTCGAAACCGCCAAGACTGAACTCAAGCGCATCGAGTCGCAACGCAAGCAATTGGAAGTGGAAGCCGATTCCAAACGCCAGCAGATTCTGAAGTACCGGACGCAACTCGGCCAGATCAAATCCAATACCGAGTATCAGGCGTTGCTCAAGGAAATCAACAAAGCCGAGGCGGACATCCGGCAAGTGGAAGACGTGGAGCTTGAGTTGATGGATAAACTCGACAAGCTCCAGCCGGCGCTCAAGCAGGAGCAGACACAGCTCAAAGATTTGACCGGCAAAGCCGAGGCTGGAAAAAATGAATTACAGAAGCGTGCGGCGCTGATCGAGACGGAGGCTGGCCAGTTGCGTGGCGAACGCGAGAAGTTGGCGGCCAGCGTGGACGCGGACGTGTTGAGCCGGTACGACCGACTCCTGCGCAGCAAAGGTGATCTTGCCATTGTGCCGATCAAGCACGGTAATTGTGGTGGCTGTCATTTGAATTTACCACCGCAAATCGTCCACACCGCCAAGGGCGAGGTCGAGCTGGCCAGTTGCAGTTATTGCGGACGCATTTTATATTGGCAGGCCGAATAATGTTGGAGGGGCGGATAGCCGCTGCGGCGCAAGCCGGGGAGGAAAGTCCAGACTCCATAGGGCGCGATGCCCCATTCACTTGGGGGCGGCTGGAGTAATGACCGGTCGACGGATAGTACCACAGAAAATATACCGCCGGGCGCAGGTCCGGTAAGGGTGAAATGGCGAGGTAAGAGCTCACCGCGTCGGCAGCGATGCCGGCGGCAAGGCAAACCCCTTCGGGAGCAAGACCAAATAGGCAGCGAGACGCGGCCCGCGTCGTTTGAGCTGCGGGTTGGTTGCATAGATAAATGGCTATCAAGAACAGAATCTGGCTTACAGTCCTTCCAACTAATACGCGGGGGCGGGTTTAATCGCTCGTCTCCGCGCCAATTTTAATGCGCTATCCATTATTTCTCGAACTCAACGGCCAGCCGGTCACTGTCGTCGGTGCCGGTAAGGTGGCGACCCGTAAAATCCGGACTCTGCTCGCTGCCGGCGGGGCCGTGACCGTGATTGCGCCGGTTGCCACGGCGGTCTTGCGTCGACTAAAGTCGGTGCGCTGGGTTCGCCGCCGGTACAAGCCCGGTGACTTGCGCGGAGCGCGGCTTGTCGTGGTCGCAACTGACGATCTTGATGTGAACCGGAAAGTTTGCGCCGAAGGTAAACGCCGCCGGCAACTCGTCAACTGCGCCGCACCGCCCGAAGCCGGTAACTTCATCGTGCCGGCAATTGTCCGCCACGGCGCGTTCACTATCGCGATCTCAACTGGCGGCGCCAGTCCTTCAGCCGCCAAGGCGCTCCGGCAAAAACTTGAACGGAGTTTACAGGTATGATTGACCGATGTTTCTTCTGGCTGGCACTGGCGTTTTACATTGGCGCGTGTGGGCTCACGCACCGCCGCATTCGCGACAGCCGCGCGGCTTCCTCGCTGCACCACGTCAATGTGCTGCTAATTGTTCTCGGGTTTTTGCTCCAGTCGGTCGGCTTGGTTTTACGCGGACAAGTCCTGCAGCGCTGTCCGCTCACTAATTCTTTCGAGGTGACGATGTTCATTGTCTGGGCGCTGGTTTTGTTTTATCTGGTTATTGGTCCGTCGTACCGGGTTTCATTTCTTGGAGCGTTCACCGCGCCACTTGTCACCTTGCTTTTGCTGGTTGGTCTGCTTGTCACGACTGATACGCCGCACACGCCGGCGCTGAAACATAGTCCGTGGATCGAATTTCACGCGGCCATCGGGATCATGGCGTGCGGTGCGTTTGCGTTGGCTTTTGTCGTTGCGGTAATGGAATTGAAACAGGAACGGCAGTTGAAGTCGCATCATCCCGGCCCGATTTTTCGCCTCTTGCCGTCGGTGGAACAGCTCGATGTAATCGGCGCGCGTTTGCTGATGTTGGGATTTGCCTTGCTGACCGCCGGCATGATTGGCGGCGCGATTTCAGACAAAGTCGTTGGCCCCTGGCCGTTGCCGAAAGTGATTTGGGCTTGGCTGACGTGGCTGGTGTACGCAGTATTGTTGACCGCGCGAACCAAGGGTAACTGGCGCGGTCGGCGTGCGGCAGTCGCGACGATGGCGGCGTTTATATTTTTGCTCACGGCATTCTGGGGGACGAGTTGGCTGGCGCGATGAATCTAGTCATTGTTGGTCTGAACCATTGCAGCGCGCCGGTCGCCGTGCGCGAACGCGTGGCGTTTCCGCGTGCGCAACTCGGCACAGCAACCTGCGAACTGCTGGGCGCGGCACCGTTGGCTGAAGCGGCGATTGTCTCCACTTGCAACCGCGTGGAAATCTACGCACTGGCCGCTGATGCCGCGCAAGCCGCGTTGGCATTGCGCCGGTATCTGCACACCTATCACAAGCTCACTGAACCCATCGACGCCCATCTTTACGAACGCCACAACCGGGAATGCGTCGCGCACCTGATGAATGTTGTCTGCGGTCTCGATTCGATGGTGTTGGGTGAGACGGAAATCCTCGGCCAAGTTAAAGACGCCTACGCCGCCGCGCAGCAAGCCGGCGCGACCGGGGCGGCGCTCAACCGGCTCTTTCAGAAAGCCTTTGCCGCCGCCAAACATATCCGTTCCAATACCGCCATCACGCGCGGGTCCACCTCTGTCGCTAATGTCGCTGTGGAACTGGCCGAAAAGATTTTCCGCGACCTCACGCAAAGCACGGTCATGGTGATCGGCACCGGCGCGATGAGCGAGGCAACCGCGAAAGCCCTGCGTAGCCGCGGTGCCGGCACGGTGCTGGTGTGCGGCCGCGACCGCGAACGCTCCGGCGCCTTGGCTGGGCAACTTGGCGGTCGCGCCATTCACTACGATGATTGGCCAGTCGAATTCCCGAAAGTGGATATTGTCATCAGCGCCACCGCCTCGCCGCATCCGATTGTCACACGCGAGAAATTGGTTCCGTTGATGAAGGCGCGCCACCACCGGCCGTTGTTCCTGATCGATATCGGCGTGCCGCGCGACATCGAAACCGCCTGCGATGAATTGGAGAATGTCTACGTTTACAACATGGACGACCTCCAAAAGATCGCCAACGAAAACCTCGCCGCCCGCGAGCGCGAGATCAATGTTTGCCGGGAACTCATCGCTGAACGCGTCACGCGGCTGGCCGAATGGTTGGAGGAACGTTACAAATGAAACCGCTCATTATCGGTAGCCGCGGCAGCCCGCTCGCACTGGCGCAAGTTGCCCTGATCAAGTCGCTCCTGCCCGGCGTGCCGGTCGAAACCGTCATCATCAAAACCAGTGGCGACAAATTTCTCGAGGTCTCGCTCGCCGCCGCCGGCGGCAAAGGGTTGTTCACGAAAGAAATCGAAGATCAACTGCTGGCCGGCACAATCCACCTCGCCGTCCACAGCCTGAAAGATTTGCCAACCGACTTGCCGGCCGGCCTGACACTGGCCGCCGTTCCGGCCCGCGAAGATGCGCGCGACGTCTTTGTCTCGCGCCGGTACGACTCAGTCGACGAATTGCCACTCGGCGCGCGCGTTGCCACCAGCAGTATCCGGCGCAAGGCGCAATTGCTGGCGCGGCGTCCGGATTTACAAATCTCGGAAATTCGCGGCAACGTCGCCACCCGATTGCAAAAGCTCACCGACTTCGACGGCACGCTCCTAGCCGCAGCCGGCTTGAAACGGCTCGGCTTGTGGCAGAATGTCCCCGGTTACCGGTGGCAACTGCTCGATATTGAAACGATGATCCCGGCTGTTGGCCAAGGTATTATTGGCTGCGAAATCCGGCAAGCCGACACCGCCACGCGCCAGATTCTTGACCAACTCAACGATGCCGACACCTTGGCGTGTGCCACCGCTGAACGTGCATTTCTGAAAACAATCGGCGGCGGTTGTCAGTTTCCCTATGCCGGCCATGCGACGATTGCCGGTGACCAGCTCAAACTCGTGGCCGGTGTTTACAGTCCTGACGGCCGGCAAGCCAACCGCTTTGAAGTGACCGGCACAAAGGCCGAAGCGGCGGGACTGGGCGAGCGCGCCGCGAGAGCGCTGCGTCCCACGCTGGCGTAGGCGGCACTTGACTTGTCTGCCGACGCGTCGGATAATTGTTTGTTATCCAGTGCCATTGCAAGTGAGTATTAAGTTGTTTACACATAGCGCCATCGGCAAAAAATGCGCCCGTAGCTCAGTTGGACAGAGCAACGGATTTCTAATCCGTGGGTCGCGTGTTCGAATCACGCCGGGCGCGCCACCATATTGATTGGGTTTATGAAACTGATCCCCAGTATTTTACTGAGCGCAGTTCTCACCGGCTGTGCGACACAATCGGTGCCACCGGCCAAAACGCCGGCCGCGACCGGCCCGCAACCAGCGGCGCAAGTCACTGCGAGCGGCGCGAAAATCACCCACCTCGATGCCAAGCTCCGGTTCGTTGTGCTCGATTACCGGGCACGCGTAATGCCGCCCATCGGCACGCGGCTCACGGTCTACCGCACGGGACAGTCCGTGGGTGAAGTGCAAATCACCGATCCAGTCCGGGCGGGTTTTGCGACCGCCGATATCCTGACTGGCGAGATTCGCGTCGGCGACGAGGCGCGTTAAGCGCGGGCCGGTATGAAACAAGTCACCGTGCTCAATCATCCGCTGGCGCAGAATTTTCTCGCGGAGATTCGCGATGCGCGGGCCAGCCGGGCGGTGGTCCGGCATCACCTCCGCGCGTTGGCGGTGCTGCTGTTTACCGAAGCGACACGGGATTTACCGGTCGAAACCATACGCGTGACCACGCCGCTGGCGGAGGCGGATGGCGCGTTCGTGCGGGCGGCGGTTGGGTTGGTGCCGATTTTGCGGGCGGGGTTGGGAATGGTGGATGGGATTTTGGAAATGTTGCCGGACGCCAAGGTTTACCACCTCGGAATCTTTCGCGATGAGCAGACGTTGGAACCGGTCGAGTATTACAGCAAACTTACCCGGCACGCGCCGGTGGATATCGCTTTTATCCTCGATCCGATGCTGGCGACTGGTGGCAGTGCGAGCGCGGCGGTGACGCGGTTGAAAAGCTGGGGCGTCAAGCAGATCAAATTCCTGAGTATCTTTGCTGCGCCGGTTGGTGTACACAAGCTAACGACCGCGCATCCTGATCTGGAAATATTCGTGTGTGCGGTGGATCAGAAATTAAACGAGCGTGGTTATATCGTGCCCGGCTTCGGTGATGCCGGTGACCGTCAATTCAGTGGAGATTAAAAGTTATGGCATTCAAAGCGTTAGGATTATCAGAAGTCGTATTGCGCGGTGTGGCGGCGGCCGGTTATACCGACCCGACGCCGGTCCAGCTGCGGGCCATCCCGTTGATTCTCGCGGGCCGGGATGTCATTGGGTCCGCGCAAACTGGCACCGGCAAGACGGCGGCGTTCGCGTTGCCGGTCTTAACGAAGCTTGGCCAACACGGCAAATGCCGGTGCTTGGTGCTGACGCCAACCCGGGAACTCGCCGCTCAAGTGGAGACGGCCTTCCGCGATTACGGCCGGTTCAGCGACTTGCGCACGACGGTTATTTATGGCGGCGTCGGCTACGGTCAGCAACGCATTGACTTGAAGGCCGGCATGGACGTGCTGATTGCCACGCCGGGGCGGTTGCTTGATTTGATGGAGCAGGGGGATGTGCGCTTGGACGATGTGCAGGTGCTCATCCTCGACGAAGTTGACCGGATGCTGGACATGGGCTTTTTGCCGCAAGTCCGCCGCGTTGTCGAAAAATGTCCGCGCGACCGGCAAACGCTGCTGTTCTCCGCGACCATTCCGAGTGAGATTGAGCGCCTGGCCGGCTGGGCGCTACGCGATCCCGAGCAAATCCTGATTGGTGAACGCCGGTCGCCGGCTGCCACGGTGACGCACGCGTTTTATCCGGTCGCCGCGACGCAAAAATTCCAGCTGCTCATCACCTTGCTGGAGCGGACGAACTTTGACAGCGTCCTCATTTTTTCGCGGACCAAACACGGCGCCGACAAAATCGCCGTCCGCCTCAAGCAGGCCAATCACTCCGTCGCTGTCTTGCATTCCAACCGCACTCAGCGCGAACGGATTGAGGCCTTGGAAGGTTTCAAGTCCGGCAAGTACGAAATCATGGTCGCCACCGACATCGCCGCGCGCGGGATTGACGTGGAAGGCGTGTCGCACGTCATCAACTACGACGTGCCGCAGCATCCTGAAGATTACGTCCACCGGATCGGCCGCACTGGCCGCGCCCAAAAAGTTGGCGACGCCTTTACGCTCACCACCACGGAAGAGGCGGAGCACGTGAACGCCATCGAGCGGTTCATCGGCGCCAAGATTCCGCGGCTCCAGCTGGAGAATTTCCACTACACCGCCACGGCCGCCTTTCACGAGGATGCCGGCGCCGGTGCCCGCCGCAATGTGACGATGGCCCGCACCTCCAAGGGCTATTCCTTCGGCCCGCGTCGCCGGCGATGAACCTGACGATTCTACTGCGCACTTGCCGGCTGTTTGCCGATTTGGAAGCGCCGGAGCTGGCGGCACTCTTATCCATTACCCAGCGCATGGAGTACCGGAAGGGGCAGGAGATCTTTACCGAATCCGAGGTGTCGCGCGGATTCTGCGTCTTGATTGCCGGGACGGTAAAGATTTTCCGGACGGGCCCCGACGGCCGCGAGCGCATCATCCACGTGGTGGCGGCCGGTGATGCATTTGCCGAAGCGGCGATGTTTATGGAGGCGTACCCGGCCACGGCGGAGGCGTTGAGCACGGCGACGGTGCTGTGGATTGAGAAGTACGGGTTCCGGCAATTGCTGGCGCGCGACGCGAAGCTCAGTTTCAAAATCATGGGCGCGCTGGTGCGGTGGCTCAACCATCTGCGCAACGCGCTCACCGATCTGACCTTGAAAGATGTGCCGGCCCGCTTTGCGAGCTATGTGCTGAGCTTGCCGGCGAAACCGGGGAAAGCGATTGGCATTAACATCAGCAAAACCACGCTCGCGCAGATGTTGGGCACGACGAAAGAAACGTTATCCCGCTTGCTGACGCGGCTGACCAAGCAGCGGGTGCTGACTTACCGGGGGAACGAGATTCGCATCCTCGATCGCGACCGGCTTGAGAAAATCGCCAGCAGCGGCGAGCGGGTCTGATTCAATCCCGGTGGGCCGGGCGCACTACTTGTGACTGTGGCCGGCGTCTTCGGCTTCGACAATCTCGCTGGTGAGCTGGCACAGTTCGCAGGCGGTTGTCAGGTTCAGCTTTTTCCGTATATGGGCCAGATGGACTCCCAGAGTTTTCGGGCTGATGTCCAACTGCTTGGTAATGGCGCTCCGCGATTTCCGCTTGCCCATTAACCGGAAAACTTCCAGCTCGCGATTCGTCAAGCCGCCGGTCACTGACAGATTCGCGTTCGGTTTTTGAGTGGTCGCACGCTGGAGAATCCGATTGGACATGGTCTTGCTCAGGGCGATCTCGTTAGTGGCGACTTGGCGGATGGCGTGCACCAGTTGCGCGGATGTTTCGCCTTTCATCACATAGCCCAGCGCGCCCGCGGCCAACGTGCGTTCGGCGTAGACGACTTCATCGCGGCCCGAGAACGCCAGCATCAGGCAGGTGGGGTGGTGGAGTTTGATCTGCTCGATGAGATACAGGCCATCGCGACCCGGCAAGGTGATGTCAATCACGGCGACCGCCGGCTGGAGCGCGGGCATTTTCTCCAAAGCTTCCTCGCTCGAGGTCGCTTCTCCGCACACGATAAAGTCCGGTTCGCGGTTGAGCCGCCAGACGAGGCCTTCCCGCACTGCCAGGTGATCGTCCACCAAAAAAATCCGCGTTTTGGCGAGTGGTGCGCTGGAATTGGATGGCTTGTTCAGGAACGTTCTCCAGAAACGAAACTAGCACACCCGGCGCCGAACACCAATGCCTAAATCGTCGGCCGCTGGGACTTTCCCGTAGCAATAAGTCAGGAGGTCGTCCGATTGTATCTTGGCGATTCTGTGACGACAGTACGGTGTGAGTGCGAAACAACGCGCGAGCGGCGGTGCGAATGCGCCGGCAACACGAACCACGGCGGTGGTGGAGATTGGTTTGCTGGCGGTGCTGTATTTCGTCACGGCGCGGCTGGGGCAATTGCTGGCGATTCCGCCGGGCAATATCACGCCGATCTGGATTCCGTCTGGCATCATGTTGGCGGCGGTGCTGTGGCGCGGGTACCGGGTCTGGCCGGGGATTATCATCGGCGCGTTTGCCGGCAACATCTGGGCGTACTTCGATCACGCCTCCACCGACGCGATGCTGCGCTGTTTGCTGGCCGCCACGGTCAACGGCCTCGGCGACACGCTCGGCGCGGTGGTTACGGCGTATCTGATTTTGCGGACGACCGGCGGCCGGGAATTTCTGGCGCGGCCGGGGGATGCGATGAAGTTCATTGGTTTTGGCGCGCTGCTGGGCGCGGGCATGAGCGCGGTGCTGGGGGTGACGGCACTGCGCCTGACCGGCTTCATCCCGGCGCCGAAATATTTCAATGCGCTCGGAATATGGTGGGTGGGGGACGGGATTGGCGTGCTGGTGGTCACGCCGGCCTTGCTGGTGTGGCGGGGCGGGGGGCGGGGCTGCCGGGTTGGGGGGGGGGGATTGGGGTTCGCGGTGCTGTTGCCGGGGGGCACCGGCGTCGGGCTGGGGCCGGTGGCGGCGGGGCCGGTGCCGGCGCGCTATCAAACGCCAACGCCGCCACATCAACCCTGAGCAGCCACAGCGCCAGCACCAGCGCCGCCGGCAGGCCCGACAAGCCGGTGCGGATCACATCGGCCATGTCGGCATCGCCCACCAGTTCCGACACCAAAGACACCAGCGTCGCCAGCAGCAACAGCCCCGGCGCCAACAGCCGGAACCGGCGGCGGCCGGGCACCAGATCATCGCTGCGGCCACTGATGGCCAGCCACAGCAATTGCCCCAGCATCAAGAACGGCAACAGCGACGCAAAATGCCCCA
>JBAWWR010000059.1:0-15736 GCA_037146675.1 Verrucomicrobiota bacterium
GCTTGTGTATCGCGATTGTGGCACTGGTGCCGTTGAACTATTTCGGCGGTAAAGTCGCGGCGTTGCAGTACGATTTGGAGACGGCGGCATCGAATGTTGAAGTGCTGCTGAATCGCACCCGGCGCCGGCAGTCGGCGGAGGAAACTGATTAAGCGCCGGTAAGTTGCACCATGCACATCAGTTCGCCAATTCCTGGCAAGCGCACGCGGATTGAAATCATCCCGCTGATCGACATCATGTTCTTTCTGTTGGCGGCATTCATGCTGGTCAGCTTGAGCATGACGAAGGTGGAGAATGTGCATGTGAATTTGCCGCCGGCGATTACAGCCCAATCGGATTTCGGGCCGGACTTGCTGCACATCGCCGTGGACAAGGTCGGCGGAATTTGGGTGGAGAAGAAACCGGTAACACCGGCAGAATTAACCGGGGTGTTGCTGAATCGAACGCGGCTTAATCCACAGCTACCAGTTTGCATCGGCGGTGATTCCGAAACCCGGCACGGTGATATGGTTGGCGTGCTTGATCTTGTGCGCAAGGCCGGCATCCAGAAGGTGGCGTTCACCGTTGTCGCCCAACGACCATGAAGATCATCTCGCCACTTCCCAAAAAGCACGGCCGGCTGGAAATCATTCCGCTAATTGACATCATGTTTTTTCTGCTGGCTGCGTTCATGCTGGTCAGCTTGCAACGCCAGCATTTATTAAGCGTCAAGGCCGATTTGCCGACGGCCACCATGGCGACTGCGGCAACGAAACCGGCCTTGACCACGCTCACGGTGGACCGGTTCGGTCAAGTCGCGATTGACGGCCAGTCATCGACATTTCCGGAGCTGGACCGGTTTTTGAAAGGCAAACTAGCCGGTAACGCAAACTGGCCGGTGTACATTCAAGGCCACCGGGAAACGACGCACGGCTCCATCATCGGCGTCCTCGACTTTGTCCGGCGCGCCGGCATCAGTAAAGTCGCGATTGCCGTCAAAACCACGGAAACCACTCGCTGATGAAAAAACTTCTCCAACATTTACTGATTATTTTGGCACTGGGACTGTGCGGGTTGTGTACCTGGCAATGGTCCGGCCAAGTGCAGCAACACAAGGCGTTGGCGAGCGTATCGCAAACCAGCGCCGATCAGGCGGCGCAGATTATGTCTGCCACCAATTCCGTTGCGATTCTGGATCAGCAACTGGCGCAGATGGACGCGCGGTTGACTGAATTGCGGAGCGTGGTGCAAAGCAATCGCACCGAAATTGCTGCCGGTCGTAGCGAAAATCAACGACTGACCGGTGCGTTGACACAGGCCAATGATAATGTCCGCCAGCAGAATGAATCTCTCAAGGTTGTCGTGGCGCAACGCGACGCGTTTCTGCAGCGGCTCAATGATGCCATTCAAGACCGCAACGCCGTGGTCGAAAAGTACAATGCACTCGTGAAACAAATCGAAGACGCCAAACCACGAACCGAACCGGCGGGCAAGAAGTGAATCGCGCTGACGCTAAAAAACAAATCGCTGAGCGCCGCGACCAAATCCGCCGGCACGACCGGCTTTACTACACCGAGGCGCGCCCGGAAATTTCTGACTACGACTACGACAAGCTTTTTAGCGAACTCCAAAAACTCGAAACTGAACACCCCGACCTAGCCGCGCCGGATTCGCCCACGCAGCGGGTTGGTGGCGCGCCGCTGAAAGAATTCCAGAGTGTCCGGCACGCCAACCCGATGCTTTCCCTTGAAAAATCGGACACGCTTGACGGCCTCAAAAAATTCGATGCCGACATCCATAAACAATTAGCAGGCGAAACCATTGAGTATGTTCTCGAGCCCAAAATTGACGGCGTCTCCATTACCTGCCGGTACGAGAACGGGCTTCTCGTCCAAGCCGCCACACGCGGTGACGGCGCGACCGGCGACGATATCACCGCCAACGTTAAAACCATCAAGGCCATTCCGCTCAAACTTTCTCAACCGGTGACGCTAGAAGTTCGCGGTGAAGCCTACATCCCGGTCGTGGCCTTCGCAAAACTTAATGACAAGCTCCGGCAGGCCGGCGAAAAAACTTTTCCAAATCCACGCAACGCGACTGCCGGCACGCTCAAGCAACTCGACTCTCGGATTGTCGCCGCCCGGCCGTTAAGCGCGGTGTTTTACGCGGTGGTTGGTGGTGACTTTGAATCGCACGCTGAAGCCTTGGAAACCTTAAAAAAACTCGATTTGCCCACGCCGCACTGTTGGTGGAAATGCCGGGACATGGGCGAAGTTTTGCTCCGGTACGAGACGGACATCATTACCGGCAATGATGAGAGCCAAGACCTCCGCACCAAGGTTCCGTACGAGCTCGACGGCATCGTTGTCAAAATCAACTCGCTCGACCAGCAGCGGCGCGTCCCGGCCAAAGCCCGCGCGCCAGGTTACGCCATCGTCTTCAAACCCGAGCACTGGATCAAACCGGCCGAAACAAAGCTTCTCGCCATCACTATTCAAGTCGGTCGCACCGGCGTCCTCACGCCGGTCGCGGAATTGGAGCCGGTCTTTGTCCAAGGTTCGACCGTCGCCCGCGCCACGCTCCACAACGAAGAAGAAATCAAACGCAAAGACATCCGCATCGGCGACACCGTCATCATCCGCAAAGCCGGCATGGTGATTCCTGAAGTTGTCGAAGCCATCGTCGCCAAGCGCACCGGTGCGGAGAAGGTTTTTCAGATGCCGGCAACCTGCCCGGCCTGCGGTGGCCCGGTCAATCGCGATCCGGAATTTGTCGCGTGGCGCTGCGAAAACATCTCTTGCCCGGCCCAACTCAAACGCACCATCGAACATTTCGCCATGCGCGGCGCGATGGACATCGAAGGCCTTGGCGAAGTCCTGATTAACCAAGTTGTCGAACAGCAATTAGTCGGTGACGTGGCTGATCTCTACGCCTTGACCGTGGAGCAACTCGCTGGCCTCGAGCGGATGGCAGAGAAATCCGCCACCAACGTTGTCGCGGCCATTACCGGCACAAAAAACCGGGAACTGTGGCGGCTGATTTTCGGTCTCGGTATCCTCCATGTCGGCGAAGAAGCCGCGCGGAAACTGGCCGGTCACTTCGGGAACCTCGCCGCGCTGGCCGGTGCGAGCGTGGAAGAATTGCAGCAATGCGTAGACGTCGGACCGGTGATGGCGGCGAGCCTCGGCGATTTTTTCAGCAATCCGCGGAACCAAGCTGTCCTCGCCAAGCTTCAGGCAGCCGGGGTGCAGCCAAAGTCCGTAGCCCGCAGTTCGCAGCCCGCCGGAGTGTTCACTGGTAAGACCATTGTCGTGACCGGCACATTGCAAAAGTTTCCCCGGGATGTTGTGAAAGAAAAGCTTCGTGTTGCCGGTGCGATTGTCAGTGAATCAGTTAGCAAAAAAACCGATTACCTGATTGTTGGCGCTGATGCTGGCAGTAAATTGGACAAGGCCAAACAGCTGGGCGTGAAAACTTTGACGGAAGCTGAGTTTCTGCGACTGTTGGCGGAGTTTAATCTTGCTTAGGCCAGTGTAAATTGGCAGTCTGCCGGCAACCGGTTCGCGTTACAGTCAGACAAGTCGCATGAAATCGAGTCGCCAGGGGATGATACCGAACGACACTTGTGAGCGGCAACACACCAGTGGCTACCGCTGTGTTTATCCACGCTGGGGGCGCATAGCCGGTGGCGGAGGTGGTGCCTGAACCTCGCTGAACCCAACAGAATCACAATCCGGCGGCGCGGGATTAGGTGGGTAATCATCGGCCTGCTGCTGATTCTGCTGACCGGCGGTCTGGCTGTCTATTACACGAAACCGGTGGTGACGGCGTCAGCGCAACGGGATTTCAATTTCGGCTGCCAAGAGATTCAGGACAAGATTCTGGATCGGATGAGCGCCCACGAGCAGATCCTACGCAGTGGGGCGGCGTTTTATGGGAACGCGAAGGGCGTGACCCGGAGGGACTGGCGCCGCTTTGCCATCCGACAGAATTTTGAGCAGCAGCTGCCCGGTATTCAAGGTCTGGGCTTCGCGCTGCTGATTCCGCGCGAGCAGCTGGAGCACCATCTTCAGGAGATTCGCGCCGAAGGTTTTCCGGACTACCAAGTGCACCCCGAAGGCGACCGCGAGGTCTACTCCGCAACCATCTACTTAGAACCCCTTATCAAGCGGAATCTCCGCACCTTCGGCTACGACATGCTGACGGAACCAGTCCGCCGGGTCGCGTTGGAACGGGCGCGCGATCATGATGCCGCCGCGCTCTCCGGTAAGGTGACACTGATGCAGGAGACCGACAAGGATGTCCAAGCGGGCACCTTGATGTATGTGCCGGTGTACCAGCCGGGCCAGCCCATCGAAACAGTTGATCAACGCCGGGACGCCATTCTGGGATGGGTCTACAGCCCGTACCGGATGAATGATTTAATGAATGGCATTCTCGGTGGTTGGGGGTTGACGAGCGACCGGCGGATCCGTTTGGAAATTTTCGACGGTGATACCGCCACCCCGGCAGCCTTGCTCTACGACAGCCAAGCAACTGAGCGCCAGCTGTCGGCTAACGTGGTGCGCGTGACCCGGCAGAGCCGGGTTGTTTCAGCCGGCCGCCCATGGATCTTGCAATTCACGCGGCCGATTGCGCCGATTTCCACTGCGGATTTTATCAATGTCTGGCTGGGATTCTTTGGTGGGACGGGTGCCAGCCTGTTGCTGGGCTGGTGGGTGGTCGACTTGATCAAGACGCGGCTCAAAGCCCGGCAACTGGCGAGCCGGTTGAACACCGAACTGCGGGAGAGCGAAACGCGCCTGACAGCGGTTTTGAAAGCGACGGCTTCCGGTGTTCTCCTGGTCGACGCACAAGGTCGGATTCTGCTGACCAATCCGCAGTTTGCCGAGTTGTGGCGTGTCCCGGACGAGTTGATCCGGGCCGGTCACGATGAGGCGGTGCTCCAGCACGTAGTCGATCAGTTGGCCCGGCCGGAGGAATTTTTGCAGGCTGTGCGGCGCTTGTACGCCTCCGAGGATGAACGCTTTGATACGCTCGAATTCAAAGATGGCCGGGTCTTTGAGCGCTACACGAACATCGTGAAGAGTGCCGGGCGGCAGCTTGGGCGACTGTGGTCGTTCCGCGACATCACCGCGCACCGGCAAGCGGAGACGGAGTTGCGGATGCAGGGCAGCGCGCTGCGCGCGGCGGCCAATACAATTCTCATAACCGACCCGACCGGGAAGATTATGTGGACCAATCCCGCGTTCACCAAGCTGACCGGTTATGAGATTTCTGAGGTGCTTGGCAAGAATATGCGGCTGCTCAAGTCCGGCCGGCATTCCGTGGCGTTTTACCGGCAGCTCTGGGCAACGATTGCCGCCGGCCAGATCTGGTCCGGTGAACTCGTCAACAAACGCAAGGATGGCAGCCTGTACACCGAGGATATGACGATCACCCCCATCCGCTCGGAGCGCGGGGCAATCATCAACTTCATCGCCATCAAGCAGGACATCACCGCGCGCAAGCTGGCGGCGGAGAAAATTGCAACGTCGCTCCATGAGAAGGAAGCGTTGTTGAAGGAAGTCCATCACCGGGTGAAAAACAATCTGCAAATTATCACGAGCTTGCTCAATCTCCAGGCGCGCCAGAGCGTGAACCCCACGGTCGCGGCCGCCCTGAATGACACCAAGGAGCGCATTCGCTCGATGGCCTTGCTGCACGAGAGGTTGTATCAGGGCGGGAATCTGGCGGAAGTTGATTTTGCGGTGTACGTGCAGAACTTGTGCGCGCATCTAGCCAGCTCCTATCGGGCCACCGATGGGAACGTGGAGTTGGTGGTGCAAGTGGAGGCGGTGGCTCTGGATTTAGAGTCGGCGATTCCGTGTGGCTTGCTGATCACCGAATTAGTGACCAATGCCTTGAAACACGCGTTCCCGGCCGGGCGTGCCGGTAAAATTGTCGTGGCGCTGCAATACGTGGCGGGTGGCCGGCTGATGTTGCGCGTGGCGGACAACGGGATTGGGCTCCCGACTGAAGCGGTGCCGGCGCAACCGAGTTCGCTGGGGATGCAGTTGGTGCACACGCTGGCCGGGCAACTCGGTGGGGTGGTGGAACGCGAATCTGGTCCCGGCACGATCTTGCGTGTGGTATTCGGCAAAGGGCTGGGTCGGTCGACGGAGGATGTATGAATAAACGGCGGATTTTGATTGTGGAAGACGAAGCCATCGTGGCGCTGGACATCCAGCAGCGGCTGATTGCTCACGGCTATGCCGTGGTGGGCACGGCCGCGACCGGTGCGCGGGCCATCGAGTTGACCCGGCAATGTTTACCGGATTTGGTGTTGATGGATATCAAACTGCAAGGGGCGATGGACGGCATCGCTGCGGCGGAAGAAATCCGCAAACAGTTTTACCGGCCGGTGGTGTTCCTGACAGCGTATTCGGAAGAGGCCACACTGCAGCGAGCCAAGCTGGTCGAACCCTTTGGCTACATCCTCAAGCCGTTCGAGGATCGGGAGCTGAAAACGATTATTGAGATCGCGCTCTACAAACACCAAGCCGATGACCAGATTCGCCGACTCAACCGGCTGTATTTAGTGTTGAGCCGGGTCAATCAAGCGGTGGTGCGGGTGAAATCCGGGCCAGAGCTCTGGGCTGAAGTGTGCCGCATCGTCGTGGAACAGGGCGGATTCAAGCTGGCCTGGTTCGGGCAATATGATGCTCAGGCGCACCGAATCACACCGGTCGCCCAAGCCGGCGAGCTTAAGGATTTTGTGCAGTCAACGAGCACGGAACTGGACGGGAACCATAAAAGCCAGGGTCCGGCCGGTGATGCCCTCAGCGAGAACCGGCACTCGGTTTACAATGACATCAGTAGCGATGGGCGAGCTGTCCAGTGGGCGGCGGCAGCGCAGACGGCGGGCTTTCGGTCGGCGGCTGGGTTTCGCCTGTTGCGCAACGGCGCGGTGGCGGGGGTGCTGACGTTGTATGCCGCGCAACGCGAATGTTTTCAACGCCACGAGATTGAGTTGCTGGAGGAAATCCTGGCGGATGTGCAGTTTGCTTTGGAATTTTTGCAGAAAGACAAGCAACGGCAACTGGCCGAGATGGGCACTCGCCAGCGGCTGAAATTTGAACACCACATTGCGACCATCTCGGTGCGGTTTGTCGGGACGCACGATTTCGATGCCGCGCTCGACGCCTCCTTGGCGGAGATCGGCCAGTTTCTGGGGATGGACCGGGCGTTTGTGTTTCAACTGCGCCCGGACGGGAGCGTGATTGATAACACGCACGAGTGGTGTGCCGAAGGCGTAGCCTCCCGGAAGGATAAGCTCAACAATCTGCCGACCAACG
The DNA here is from genome assembly GCA_037146675.1 of Verrucomicrobiota bacterium. GTDB lineage: Bacteria > Verrucomicrobiota > Verrucomicrobiia > Palsa-1439 > Palsa-1439 > CAINDI01. The sequence goes on from JBAWWR010000059.1 coordinate 7,317, forward strand.
AGCTGGCCTGGAGCATTGGCGCTCTGAAAAAGGGCGGGAATATCAACCTCCTCGACACCGCAAAATTGCCGGCGGAAGCCGCTGCTGATCACGGTTTATTACAAAGATTGGGCGGCAAAGCATTGCTACTCCTGCCGCTCCTGACCGGCGACCGGCTGCTCGGGTTTTTGGGCTTTGGCAATGAGCAGATGGCAAAAGACTGGAAGGCCGACGACACCAGCCTGCTGCAGGTGGTCGCCGATATCATCAGCCGCACAATCACTCAGCGCGCGACGGAGAGTTCCTTGCGGACGGTCAACGAGCGCTTTCAGGCGTTCATGGGGAACACCCCGGCGATCGCGTGGGCCAAGGACCAGCGCGGACGTTATGTCTATCTGAACCAAACTTTTGAGGTGCAGTTTGGTGTTTTACTGGGCGAATGGTTCGGGAAGACGGACGCTGAAGTTTGGCCACCAGAGGCTGCCCAGCAATACATCGAGAGCGACAAAAAGGTGCTCGCGACGGGAATGCCAGTGGAAACCATCGAAACAATCGTCACCGCCACCGGCCCGAAACGGCAATGGCTGTGTATCAAGTTTCCGTTCACGGATGAGCACGGCAACCAGTATCTAGGCGGCATCGGTCTCGACATTACCGAGAAACAGCTGCTTGAAGCCCAGCTTCGCCAAGCCCAAAAGATGGAAGCCGTTGGTAGTTTGGCTGCCGGGATTGCCCACGACTTCAATAACCTGCTTTGCGTTGTGATGGGGTTTGGAGAAATCGCGCTAGCGATGCTGAAACCAACAGATCCGCTGTATCGCCATATTACCGAAATGCGCGAAGCCGGGCAGCGCGCGGCGGTCCTCGCGCGCCAGTTGCTGGCCTTGAGTCGCAAGCAGGCGTTCGAGCCGCAGGTGCTCGATTTGAATCAAACAGTGACGAACTTGCATAAGCTGCTGGAACGGGTGATCCGTGCGGACATTGACTTGGCGCTAGTACTCGGTTCTGTGGCGCCGATCAAAGCCGACCCCGGTCAAATCGAGCAAGTGATCGTCAACCTGGTCGTCAACGCGCGGGATGCGATGCCGCGCGGCGGTCAGCTACAGATCGAAACCGCCAATGTCACATTGCAGCCCGGCCCCGCCAGCGACGCCGGAATAGCGCCCGACGATTATGTGATGCTGACCATCCGCGACACCGGTAGCGGGATGACGGACGAAGTGAAGGCTCATTTGTTTGAACCGTTTTTTACAACCAAAGCTGTCGGCGAAGGCACAGGGCTGGGGCTGGCGACTTCTTACGGAATCGTCAAGCAAAGCGGCGGCCACATCACAGTTGAAAGCGCAGTTGGGAAGGGAACCACCTTCCGGATTTATTTACCGCAGATCGCCGCGGAGACCGCGGTGGTGACCGGTGCGACGCCGGTCGGGAATTTAAAGCGCGGAACCGAAACCATCCTGCTCGTTGACGACGACCAAATTGTCCGCGAAATGGCGGTCCTGATGTTGAGTCAATCCGGTTACCGGGTTCTCACGGCAACCAATGGTGAAAAAGCGCTCCACCTGTTGCAAGAAAAGGCCGGGCAAATCCAACTGATTATCAGCAACTTGAACATGCCGAAGATGGGCGGGCGGGAATTGGCCGAAGCGCTGCAGCGTGATTATCCGGAGCTCAAGATTTTGTTAACATCCGGTTACAGCGCCGGTACGGCTGAAGCATACGGCATCCTCAAGCCCGGTGTCGTCTTTCTCCAGAAACCTTACACCGCCACTGCGTTGGCCAGCGCCATCCGTAAACTGCTCGATGAACCGGAGGTAACTGAGTGATTATGAACTCTTGGCGATTGACTCCGCAAAACACGGCACTCGTAGTCGTGGATGTGCAGGAACGATTGATGGCGGCGATGGCGCGCCGGGCCGAAACCGTTGCGGCGGTGAATAAACTGGTCCGGGCCGCGCGGATTTTGGAGCTACCGGCGCTGGTCACATTGCAATACGTGAAAGGTCTGGGACCGCTCTGCGCCGAGCTGGCTGAGGCAACAGCCGGGCTGCCGGTAATGGAAAAACTGACATTCTCGTGTTGCGGCTCGGCAGAGTTTGTCCGTACGCTCAAGGGACTCGGACGGCAACGGATTATTCTGTGTGGCGTCGAAGCGCACGTTTGCGTCCAGCAGACGGCACTTGATTTGCTGCAGGATTATTCTGTGTATGTGCCGGTGGACGCCATTTGCTCGCGCAAGGAACTGGATGCGACCGTCGCTGTCGAGCGACTGCGTGAACGCGGCACGGTAATCACCACCGTCGAGTCGGCGGTGTTTGAACTATTGCGCGAGGCCGGGACACCGCAATTCAAGGCCTGTCTGCCGCTGTTCAAATCTGCCTAGTGGCAGCAGGCGCAGCCGCCGCGATGCCGGGCACGAGCGGGTGCCGGGCAGCTGCCGGTATCGCACGGCATCGGTCCACTGCTGCCGGTGGCGACGGCGGAGGCGAAAACGGAAAGTTTCTTCACCAATTTCTTCGCGCCGCAATGCGGACAAGCGGCTTGGCCTTCCCACTTGGCGGAGCGGACGAGCTGTTCAAAATCTTTCGCGCACTTCGGGCAATGAAATTCGTAGAGTGGCATAGGTGTAATCTGACCGGTTTTTTACCGGCTGTCCAGTAGCTCTTGCGTGGTTTTGGTGGGTGGAATGACCGGCGCGGCGACGGGCTTGATTTTTGACGCGGTAATCTGCTGGTGCACCGGCAAGCCCAACACGGGGGCGACATACCGGAGGCTGATCACCACGCGCTTGTTGATGAACTGCGCGCCTAAGCGGCCGCCGACCAACCGTTGCGCGACCGACGGCTCATCGGCGTCTTCGTACACGACATCAATGTTGCTCGCCGCAACTTCGATACCCAGCTTGTGTGCTGTTTGGACGATGTCGACTTTCACAGAATCTTTTGTGGTTTCGTCCACAAAGTCGAGCGTGCGTTCGGCAAACGTCTTCAAGTCGTCCTTGGCCCGGTACATTGTGCCGACTTGCGCAATGGCGTAGACCGCCAGCAGTAACAGCACCACGATCACAATCGTGCTTCTCATGTGGTGGTGCCTTGCAACACTTTTTGCGTCGTGCGGAAATGGGTCTTCGCGATCTTCGGTAGCACGTCCGCGCCGTGTTTCTGCACCAGCTCAATCCCAGCCGCAATGACCGCTTGCGACGCGCCTTTAGGCAACGCCACGCCGACTGTTTTGCCGAGTGACCGCAGCCGGCTCACAAATTCAGCGCGCGCCAAAATGGAAGCCGCCGCCACGGCGAGATCGCTTTCAGCTTTGTGGCGTTGGACTAGCTCAATTTTCTTGCCGTGCTCCATCAACGCACGCTGAATAATCGCCTTGTTGCCGAACTGGTCGGAGATCGCCTTCGTAGCACCCGGCACCTTCGCCAGCATATTTTCAATGACGCGCGCGTGGCCCCAGCCGAGCAGATTATTGACGTTACCCATTTTGGCCTGTAGCCGGTTGTACGCCTCATTGCCGATGGGCAGGACATCCCATTTCGTTACCGCGCGAATCTCCTTGGCCAATTCGCCGATGCGTTTGTCACTGGAAATGGTCTTGCTGTCCTTGACGCCCAGCTCGTGCATCGCCATCGCCGTGCCGGCATCGAGATAAACACCGGCCACCACCAACGGCCCAAAAAAATCGCCCTTGCCGGATTCATCCACGCCGATGCGAGCCGCGGTCATTTCCGGGTTGAGAATGTGTTCGTAGCCGAGCCGCGCTTCGCCGAGCAAAACCGGCTCAAGGTAAAACTGAATGAAATCGGTCGTGCCTTTGCCTTGGATCACCAACTTGCCTGATTTGTAGAACGCGAGGCTGACTTTCTCGACCCGGTGCTCCGCGCCGAAATGCGCATACGGCACGTCCCGGAACATGTAGCCGCGCTGCTCCAAGTCCGTCTTGAACTGGGCGGCTTTGTCAGCGGTTAGCTGGCAGGTGTAGGAGGTGCGGTCAGCCATGCCGAGACGATTCCACACTCTGCCACTGCCGGTCAACGTGAAAACGCGCCAATCAGCGCAGCAACAAGACCGGCACGTCGGTGGTGCGCAGGAGACGCACAAAGATATCGGTGAACAGCCGGTTGGAAAATTTTGCACGGATTCGCGGTGTCATCAGAATCATGTCCACGCCGGTATCGGCAATGAACTTGGTGAGGTTCGCCGTGCGATTGTTCGGTTCTTTGAACTCCAGCACGTTCGCAGCGGTCCCGTTTTGCTGGCACAGTTGCCGGAGCGCGGCTTGCTCAGCGACTTGCTTGAGGTCCCCGATCGGGAAGATGTGGAGCATGGCGTTGAACCGCTGCACCAACGGCATGACCTTGGCGAGCGGCACGCTGTCGCCGGGCGTGAGTTCAGTCAGCAACAAGAGGTGCCGGAACCGTGGGCGTTGCCAGTCTTCCTCACGGACGGCCCGGCCGCGCACACAGAGAACGGAACACGGCGCTTGTTCGATCACTGTCTCGACAGTCTTGCCGGCCGACCACCAAGCGAAGTTGGCGCCGGGCCGGATGACCGACATGCAAATGAGATCCACCGCCTTCGCCTTGGCGACGCCGAGAATGACTTTGGCGACATCGTCGTTGTACAGGTAGAGCTTGGATGAGGGCACGGACGTCTTCAGTGGCGGATTGAACCAGCCGTCCCGGTCTTTGGCAAAGAAATCGTGCAGCGCTGGAAAATCGGCGAGTTGTTCCGGCTTGTTCACCGAATCCGGGTCCATGACATTCAGCAAATACAGCTTATCCGGGAACGCCTGTGCCATGGTGAGCGCCCACGGAAATACCGTGTTCGATTCACGCGATAAACTGGTTGGAACTAAAATCCGGCCTTGCATGGGAGGCGTTAATGTATTGATCCCGGCTCGGATTGCAAGTGCTACCGCAATCGCCGGGCTAACCCTCGACGTCGCCGACGATTTCCTCGACGATATCTTCAACTGTGATAATCCCGATAGCGCGGCCATCCGGATTGACGACGATGCACATCGGATTCCGACTGGCCCGCAAGACCGGTAAGACCCGGTTGATTCGGTCAGTCGAAAGCACGCACTGCGGTTTCTGCATCACGGCCTCCACAGTCTGGCCATCCGGCCGCACGCCGGTAAACAAAATTTCGTACACATTGGCAACGCCGATGATTCGGTCACCCAGCCGCACCGGCAGGCGCGCGTAGCCGGTCCGCTGCGAAACGTCAAACAACGCCGCCACATCGGTCGCCGGCGCCACCGTGACCGTTCGCGCCAACGGCACCATGATTTCGTGGACGGTCTTGTACGGAAAATCAATCACGCCGTGAATCATTTGCCGCTCCTCCGCCGTGAGCGCGCCGCCGGCCTCGCCTTCCTTGGCAAGGTGCTTCAACTCTTCCCGGGTGACAAAGAAGCTGGCCGGCTGCTCGCCGCCACGGTCGCTCAGGCGCGCCAGCAGTCGCATCAACACGCCGAGAAACCAAACCAACGGCGCCAAGAGCCATGCCATTGCGTTGAGCACGTCGGCAAACGTGAAACACAGCCGGTGCGCGTATTGCCGAAACAACAACTTCGGCGTCAGCTCCGCCACGACCAGCACCACCACTGCGCTGACCAGCATCGTCGTCAAATCAATCGCGAAGCCCGGGCCCCACCACCGCACCGCCAGCGCTGACGATGCCACCGCAATGACGACGTTGCACAGATTTGAACCGGCCAAAGTCGTACCCAGCAGTCGGTCGGTGTTTTCCACGAAACCATTGACGATGATGGCCTGCCGGTGCTTGCGTTCCACTTCGTGACGGAGCCGGACTTTATTCAACGAAATCAGCCCGGTCTCCATGCCGGAGAAGAACGCGCTGAGAATCAGCCCAGCGCCGATGGTGATGATGAGCCAGAGCGTGTCCATCTCAGCCAGTCACCTCCAGCATCAGCTCCCGGATCCGGTTCTTCACGACCTTGACCGCAATGACTCGGACATTGCCGACGCGCACTTCTTCGCCATCGTGCGGCAGCGAACCGAGCTGCGCGAGCATCCAGCCGGCAATCGTCTCGCTACCGGCCGCGTGCAACTGCAAACCGCACTGGGCGTTGACCAGCTCGAGCCGCGCCTTGCCGTTGACCAGCCAGTGACCGGCATCGAGCTTCTGAATCAAAGTTTCGGCGACGTCGAATTCGTCTTCAATCTCGCCGATGATTTCCTCCAAAATATCTTCCAGCGTCACCATTCCCTGCGTGCCGCCGTACTCGTCCACCACGATTGCAACCGGGTGTTCCTGTTTGCGAAAAGTTTTCAACAATTTGCCGACGCTCATTGTGTCCGGCACGAAATTCGGCAATTCAACCACTTCGTCGAGTTCCCGGTGCGGGTTCATCAAAAACTCTTTGACGTTTAGCATACCTTCAATGGTGTCTGCCGAATCGTGAATGATTGGCACGCGCCGGTGTTTGATCTGCCGGAGTGCCACCGCCATTGCGTCCGGGGTGAGCGTGTCCTCGACGCACTGCATATCGACCCGCGGCGTCATCACCTCACGGACGTGCATTTTGTCGAGCGCGAGAATTTTGTGGACCATGTCACGTTCTTCCCGACGAACGATGCCGGCTTGTTCGCTAACGGTGAGCAACGTCCGATATTCATCCGAAGTTGGTGCGCCATCGCGTGCACGCCGGGACGCAAAATACGGCCACCGTTCGATGCGCCGGACAACCGCCTCCGCCAAAACTTCAAAACCGCGCCGGACCTGCCGGGTGCCGCGCTCGAAGCGGTTGACGAGCGGGGCTAGCTTCGGCGCAAACACTTCCGGTCGCCGAATCAGAATGGCCTTCGGTGTGACCTCACCGCACACCAGAATCAAGAGCGTCATGACCGGCACCGCCAACGCGTCGGCGTGGTGCGGCACGAGCCGTTGGAGCAGGTCATAGCCGAGAATCGCCGTTACGACAGTAATCAGTGTGTTGCCGAACAAGATTGCCGAAAGCAACCGTTGGGGCTGGTCGAGCAATTCGCTGATGAGCTGACCGTGCGCGGGTTGATCTTGCCGGAGGCGGCGCACTTGCAGTTTGCTCAGCGCAAACAGCGCAATCTCCGTAGCCGAAAAAAAGGCAGAGCCGGCAAGTAAGAATACTAGCCCGGCGATTTCAACTGACGCAATGCGACTCATCTTGTGGAGTCAGTCTAGAAGTTTTCGCCGGCAGCGTCAATCCACACGGAAAAAGAAAACCCGGTGCGAGTCACCTCGCACCGGGTTTTAAACTGTCGGCCAGCGTTAAGGAGCGGGCATCGTCGGAGGCATCGCCACTGGCGGCGGCTCCGGCAATAAGATTTCCACCTTGGTCTTGTCGCGCAACTCTTTCAAATATTGTTGGGCGGCTTGCTGACCGTGTTGGTTTTTCAGATAGGCTTCAATATTGTCCTTCGCTTCGGCATAGGTGCGCTCGCCGGCGGGCTGATGCTCAATTGCCTTGATGACGTGATAGCCGTAAGGCGTGGTGACGACGGCGCTGACCTGATTGGTCGCCAACGCGAATGCCGCCGTTTCAAACTCCGGCACCATGCGGCCGCGGGAGAAAAAGCCGAGATCGCCGCCTTGCTCTTTGCTGCCGGGGTCTTCGGAGAATTTCCGCGCCACGTCCGCAAAATTTTCACCGCCCTTGACTAGCGACAACGCGGCTTGAATCTGCGCGAGTTTCTGGGTGCGGACTTCCGCAGTGGCCTCGGGTGGGCACAGAATCAAGACATGGCTGGCGCGCATCTGTTCCGGAACGACAAACTTGCTGCGGTTTTCATTGTAGAACTTCTTGCAGTCTTCGTCTGTGACCTTGACCTTATCTTCCACGGCTTTCTTGAGGGTCTCTTGAATGATGAGCATTTCGCGAACGCGTTTGGCGTATTCGTCGGGGGTCACACCCATGTCGGCCAACGCTTTGGCGTAATTTTCGTCGCCACCGGCCTGTAGTTTGGATTGCTCGATTTGCTCTTTGACGCGCGCGGTGAGGTTGGTCGGTTCGTTGCCGACTGTTTGCTGCAACACGAGTTCGCGGGTGACGATTTCATTGAGTACGTCGTAGCTTAACCGGCCCAATTGCTCCTGCGGAAAGCTGCGGCCGCGCATGCTGAACTGCTTGAGGAATGCGCCAACGGCTGGCTCGACTTGGCTCCATTTGACTTCGGTTTTGCCGACGCGGGCCACGACTTCCTCGGGCTTGTGCTCAATCATCGGCGCGGCTGGTGTAGCGGCGGTGACTGGTTGATCGGCAGTGCAAACAGTCCGGGCCAACAACACGGACAAAAACAGGACAGCGATTCTTTTCATGGTTAATAATGCCTTTGGTTAAGAATGGTTTAAGGGCGAAAAACTACCACGCGACCCGGTTGGAATCAAGCCCCAGTTCGCCCGCCCAACTGGGTTGCTTGAATGGCGTCGAGATGG
>JBAWWR010000060.1:0-15731 GCA_037146675.1 Verrucomicrobiota bacterium
AGGCTCCGCGCTCCGGCAGAGCATCACCGAGTTGCTCGACTTGGTTGGGTGGACGCCGGCGCGCGACCGGCGGTTGGCTGGCTATTCAAAGGGAATGTTGCAACGCATCGGTTTGGCGCAGGCGTTGATACACGACCCAAAGTTGCTTCTGCTCGATGAGCCGACAGCCGGTGTGGATCCGATTGGCAGCCGGGATATCCGCGATTTGATTGTGCGGCTTAAAAAAATGGGCAAGACAGTGTTGTTGAGTTCGCATTTGCTGGCGCAAGTGCAGGATGTCTGCGACCGAATCGGCGTGCTGAATCTCGGTAAAATGATTTTGGAGGGCGATGTGAACCAGTTGATCAGCGATCAGCGCCGGTTGAGTTTCACGGTCGAAGACTTGCCGGCGGCGGGCCGGCAACAGCTTGAAGACGCGGCGCGTCTGGCCGGTGGCACGGTTGTGAACGTCGAGCATCCGCAGACGACATTGGAGTCGTTGTTCCTTGCTGCCGTTAAGCAAGACAAACGAGGGGCCGGTAACCATGACTGAACGTGTTGGCTTTTCAGTGCGCCGTATTTGGCAAATTGCCGGCAACACTTTTACTGAGTCGCTTCGGCAAAAGGTGTACAATATTTTGCTCATCTTCGCGCTGGTGGTGATCGCGAGTGCGAGCTTCTTCGCGCAGTTTGCGCTGGGCGAAGACATCGCGCAGACGGCGAGCTATGAATTGAAGTCCATCAAGGACACCTGCTTTGGCGCGTTGTCAGTCATTGGCATGTTGATTGCGGTGGTCGGTACGGCGATGTTGCTGCCGAACGAATTGGAGAACCGGACGATTTACACGATCTTGTCGAAGCCGGTCCGGCGCGTGGAATTTTTGCTCGGCAAATATTTCGGCACGGTGCTACTGACGCTGGTGAGCGTGGTGCTGATGTCGGTAATGTTTGGTGCGGAATTGGCGTTCAAGGAAGCGCGGTTGGTCGCGGACGTGCGGGCTGAATACGCCCACCAACCAGTGCCGGCAGATTCGCAGCAACTCACGCAACAAATTGCCAAAATTCGCGCTGAGGCGTTTGACCCAGACATCGTCAAGGCGGTGTTATTGATTTTTGTGAAGCTATGCTTGCTGGCGGCGATCGCGTTGCTGGTGTCCACGTTTTCGACGTCAATGGTCTTCAATGTGGCGGTGACGCTGCTGGTGTTTTTTGCCGGGCACATGGTCGGCACAGCCCGTGACGCATGGCAAGACCACGCGTTCCTGACCTACCTGCTCGGCATACTGCCGGACCTTGGTCTGTTCAACGTGGCCGATGACATCATCCTCGGTAACGTGATTCCATGGGCGCACGTCGGTAAAGTCGCGGCTTACGGCGGCATCTACCTGAGCTGTGTCGTCGGCGCGGCGCATCTGATTTTTGCCAACCGGGAGATTTGACCGATGCGCAACCGGCTGCTGGCGGTGTTGCTGCTAATCCTGCCGGCGTGGGGACTGCGGCCGTGGCAAGATCAAATTCTCGCCGAACGCCGGCAGCTCAAATATGGTGGCGCGCCGGTCACGCGTGAGATGCGCGACCAGATTGGGCAGGGCATGGCGATTGCGCTCTTGGCCGGATTCCGCGGTGTCGCCGCGGATTTTATCTGGCTGCGCGGCCAGGGATTTTGGGAGCAACGCCAATGGGTTAAGCAGAGCGAATGCATTGAAAATGCCGTCAAGCTCCAGCCGCAATCCGTATTCTTCTGGGATGTTGGCGCCTGGCATATGGCGTGGAATATTTCCTACGCCGAACGCACCGCCCCTGATAATACCACGCTCGCCGAAGGTATTCTCCGTGAGCGCCTTTGGCACAACCGCGGCCGCGAATTTCTCGAGCGCGGCCTGCAAAACATTCCAAACCACTACGACATCTATTACAAACTTGGATGGATTTATTATCAACGGCTAGCGGCCGACTGCGGCGGTGATCCTGAGTGTCAACAAGCGCGATACCGGAAGGCCGCAGAATATTTCCTCACCGCGACCACTTACCGGGACGCGCCCGATTACCTCGGTCGGGACGCCGCGCGGTGTCTGGAAAAAGCCGGCGACGAACCGGCAGCATACCAACTCTGGCGTAAACTTTGGCAGGAAAACGATCCGCAACGCAACGCCTACGCCCGCCCAATCATCCGGCGCGAAATTCGTCGTCTCGAAAATCTGCTCGACATACCGGCCGATGGGCGGTTATTCCCAAGCCAGCCGGCGGCGTCATGAAATTTGCCATTCTCAGTGATATTCACAGCAATCTCGAAGCGCTCCAAGTTGTGCTGGACGACGCGCAGAAGCAGAAGTGTACCAATTTCGCCTGTCTTGGCGACATCGTTGGGTATGGCGCGAACCCGGTCGAATGTTTGGAGCTGATCCGCCAACTCGATTGCCAAAGCGTCATGGGAAACCACGATGAGTATTGCGCTGCCGAAGTTGATCTAAACGGCTTTAACCCGCTCGCCGCTGAAGCTGTCAAATGGACCCGCGCCCAGCTCAGTGAAGATCAACGCACCTGGCTGAGCGCTCTAAAATACACCCGGCAAGTCAGCGGCTTTACCATCGTCCACGCCACACTCGACCTGCCGGAAAAATGGGCCTACGTCTTCGACAAACTAGCCGCGACTGCTAGTTTCAACTACCAGTACACGCAGGTCTGTTTTAACGGGCACACCCATGTTCCTGTCGGATTCGTCCGCGGACCCAGCGGCGTCCAGGCCGGCACGTACACCCGCATCAAGCTCGAAGTCGGGCGTAAATATTTCCTGAATGTCGGCTCCATCGGCCAACCGCGCGACCGGCAAACAACCACCTCCTATGTCACGTTCGACCTCAGCGAGAATGTCATCGAGTTGCACCGGCTCGAATACGACATCGCCACCACCCAAAAGAAAATCCGCGCCGCCGGTCTGCCGGCTTCGCTCGCGGACCGTCTCCAACTCGGCCGCTAAAGTCGCATGCGCGTGTTAATCATTAAACCCAGTTCGCTGGGCGACATTATCCACGCCTTGCCGGCCGTCAGCCTCATCCGCCGCCGGTATCCAGACGCGCACCTCGCGTGGTTGGTTAACGGCGGATTCACATCGCTCTTGCAAAATTGCCCACTCGTCGACGAAATCATCCCGTTCCCGCGTCACGAATTCCGCAAACTGCCGGCGCTAGTGAAAAGCCTACGTAAAAACCGGTACAACCTCGTGGTTGATTTTCAAGGCCTCTTGCGCAGCGGCTTGCTCGCTGTCGCGACCGGCGCGGGGCGACGCGTTGGTTTTGCTGCGCCGCTGGCCCGTGAAGGGGCGCGCTTCGCTTATAACGAAACCGTTCCGGTCACCTGTCCGCACGCCGTCGACCGCAACCTGCTGATCGCCCGGCATCTCGGGTGTGACATGACTGTGCCTATTGAATTTCCACTTGGCACTACCGACGCTTGCCGGCAAAGCGCCGCCGCGCTTCTTGTCGGGATCGCCGCCCCGATTGCCATCAATCCCGCATCGCGCTGGCCGACGAAGTTTTGGGGTGATGACAAATTCGCCGCCTTAATCCGGCGACTACCGGCCGAGCGCATCATCCTGACCGGTGCCGCGAATGAAGCTGAGCGCATTGCCGGCATTGCGCCGCTGTGCCGGAATTTAGCTGGGAAAACTGACTTGGCACAGCTGACCGAGGTCTACCGGCGCTGTTCTGTTGTCATTACCAACGACAGCGGACCGATGCATCTGGCGGCAGCGGTCGGCACGCCGGTCGTGGCGATTTTCGGTCCGACAGACCCATCACTAACCGGCCCATACGGCAAGCAACATCGCGTCCTTCGAGCCGGTATCGCGTGTTCACCGTGCCACAGTCAGCAGTGCCGGCACGCGCCGCGCATGGAATGTATGGATCAGGTGACGGTGGAACAAGTGCTCGCCGCGGTCCGACCTTCACTCTGACCGTTACAAGTCGGATTCGCTGAAGGATTCGACGTGGTAGATGAAGATTTTTGTGCCGGGCTTGCGCCAGTCAGTCGCTGCGCGGCCGGCTTTTTGCGCGAGCGAATTCAGAAACGCCACCTTGTCCGGCATCTGCGCCCAGACTTGCGGCAAGTAGGTCGCGCCGGCACCGTTCATCTGCAGCACCACGCCATCGCGGTACGGTTGAAGTTTCTGGAGCAAATCTTCGGGTGATTTAAACGGCAACTCTACCGGCACGGTGAGGACGCTGATTTCGATTTCGAGCTGGTCGAGTTCGGCGGGCTGGACCGGTGAGAACCGTCCATCGCGGAGCGCGGCGCTTTGCGCATTGTCTGCGATCGCTTTGTGCAAGGCCTCTTGCGGGATGATGTGGCCGATGCAGCCACGCAATTGGCCGTGCTTTGTTAGCGTGACGAAACAGCCGGTCGGGTTGGTGAATTTTTCCGGCAAGGCGGCAGAATTGGGTTCGACGGTCGGTCCGTGGGTGACCGCGCTGCGCAACGATTGCCGAGCAAAGGCGAGTAGTTGCCGGCGCTCAGCGGTGGAAAACGCCTGCGGTGCCGGCGCGTAAAACGCAATCGCGCCGTAACCGACCACGGTGGCATTGCTGCGGACGTCGCCGGTGGTGTCGCCGCTGTTCCGGCAGTCGAGTAGTTTGGCACGCCAGCCTTTCAGTTTCGCCAGATGCATCAACGCCAGAACCGGCGTCTTGCCGCAAGCGTCACCGACCGCCTGCATCCGCTCGATGTCGAGGTTGACGATGGCGTTGACGGTAGCGGCGTCGAGAGCGCGCGCCTTGTTAATCGGATGATAATGACTCAGGTCGGTGCTGGCCACGATGAGTGTTTTGTCGTCCCACAGCGTGGCGAGCGCCTGCGCCATTTGCGCCGGGTCAACTTCGCCGGTCACGACCGGTACAATCTTGAAATCTTTCAACGTTTTTTGGAGAAACGGTACCTCGACCTCGCCGGAATGTTCCCACGTTTCCGGCGTGTCGGCGCCGGCCGGCGGGAGTGGATGCGACGCTTGCGGTGCCCAGTCTGGCCGGCGCAGGAAACAGCGCGATTCCAGAATGAATGGTTTCAGCTTGGCGAGTGCGGCCGCCTTGTGGGAGACCGGTACATCGCCGAGCGGCGTCCGGTAAATGTCAGCGTCGGCGACTGACGCGCCGGCAAAGGCGGCGTAGTGGCTGACCGCCAGCAGCACGACGGTTTGAAAGTCATGGCCCGGCAATAACCGGAACGCCGTCGCCGCTACCGGCCCGGAAAATTGGTAGCCGGCATGCGGACAAATCAACGCGCGAAGTTCACCTTCCAAAGTTTGCGGCGCGGCGTTGGCCAGAAGTTGGTCGAGAGTTTGTGACAGCGCCGCTGGATCTTTCTGGTAGAACAAACCGGCCACGGCGGGTTCGCGGACCCGGCGCGTTTCGGCGGACGACTGACCTTTGCAAGCGCTGGTAATCATGGCGGCTACTAATATACCAGAGGTCAGTGTTTGCCGCAGGGCGTTCATAGCGGACTACATTTCTTGCGGCGGCGGCCCTTTGGGTGCTGGCTTGGCCTGCATGACGTGAAAGCGGCGCTCCAAAATCAGCGCGTCGGCGCAGTAAAATTCGATCGCGTACAAGCCCGGCCCTGGAAATTCCAGGCCGATGAAATTGAAAACCAGCTCCGCCACTGCGTGCACGTCCGGCAGCTGAATCTGGCCGTTGACATCGGCGACCTGCGCTTGGGTTTCTTCGTTAACGATGCGCAGTTTGGCTTGGTACGTGCCGCAGCCTTCGGTGAGCGAGACGAACACGCCTAGTGCTGGATGCCGGCACGGAAATGTCTGGCTGGCGATGTTGTTGAAAATACCAATCAGCGATTTCTTGCCGGTGGCTTTGTCTTCGATAATCTGGTCGCAGACGACGATTGCCAAACCAGAGGGATTCGGTGGTTGCGTCATGCCGGTACCTTAGCGCATCCAGCCACTTGCTCAAATCGAAAAATCTTGGGCGATGTGTGCGACTTTTAAATGGTCAATAATTTGCGCGACACATTCGGCGACAGATTGCTGGTCGGTGCGAACGGTGAGTTGCGGTTTTTCCGGCGCTTCATACGGGGCGCTGATGCCGGTAAAGTTTTCAATCTTGCCGGCGCGCGCTTTTTTGTAGAGACCTTTCGGATCGCGCTGTTCGCAGACGGCGACCGGCGCGTTAACATAGACTTCGATGAAATCGGTTTCGTCGACGAGCGACCGCGCCAACCGGCGATCGTCCCGGTACGGCGAGATAAACGCCGTGATGACCATAACGCCGGCATCCATCATCAGCTTCGCCATTTCGCCGACGCGGCGGATGTTTTCAGTGCGGTCTTCGGGGCTGAACCCGAGATTGGCGCTCAAGCCGTGTCGGACGTTGTCGCCGTCGAGAATGTAGGTGTGCAAACCCAGCGCAAACAATTCGCGTTCCAGCTCGGCTGCGATGGTTGACTTACCGGCACCGCTGAGGCCGGTCAGCCAGATAATCGCGCCTTTGTGCCGGTTGCGTCGTTCGCGGGCGGCGCGGTCGATATTGCCCTTCGCCCAGGAAATATTTTGGCTCTTAATGCCAGATAGCACATCGCGGCGGTTGGGATATTCGCCTTTCGGGATGACGCCGCCGCCGCAGACCTGTCGGTTGTCAACGATGACGAAGCGGCCGGTCGGCACGATCCGGTCGTACCGGTCGAAGGCAATCGGCGTTTTGGTGCGAATGGTGACTTCAGCGACATCGTTACGGGCGATGTGTTGCCGGGTCGTGATGTCGACTTCCGCCAGAGTTGAGGCGTCGATAATTTTCTCGATGGATTGGATGTGGCATTCGACTTCGGTGCTGGTGAGTTTGAGTTTTACCTTGCGACCGATTTCGAGGTTTTGCCGGCCCAACCAGAAAAGCTTGGCATTGAATACGTCAGCCTCAATCGGCGCGTCAACTTCGTGCGAACCGATTTGGCCGCGCGCGATAAAAATCTGTTCGGCTAGCGTGATACCGATGGATTCACCGGCGCTGGCAGAGTCGGCGGCTTTACCGGGCCAGCTTTCAATGCTTTTGACGTGGCTGATTTTGTTACGCGGCGAAAACAAGATTGTATCACCGACTTTTAGTGTACCGGATTCAATGCGCCCGGCCAGTATCCGACGAGCGTCGAACCGGTAAACATCTTGAATCGCAAACCGCAGCGGCAGATTCTTTTCCGGTGGCGCGACTTCGAACTGGTCGAGCGCAGCCAAGACAGTCGGGCCGGTGTACCAAGGCATTTTCGCTGATGGTTTCGCGATATTTTCGCCGTGGTAGGCGGCAATTGGAATGAAAAGCTCCGGTGTGACGCCAAGTTGGCTGAGAAACGCGCGGTGTTCCTGCTCAATAGCTTGGAAGACATCTTGCCGGTAGCCCTTCAAATCCATTTTGTTGACGACGACGGCAACTTGTTTGACGCCTAACAGTGAAAGCAGGAAGCCGTGCCGGCGCGATTGCTCTTGCACGCCTTCGTTGGCGTCGATGAGCAGGATGGCGGCTTGCGCATTGGCGGCGCCGGTGACCATATTTTTCAGAAATTCTTTATGCCCGGGTGCGTCGATGATGACGTACTGGCGTTTCGGCGTGCGGAACCAAATCTGCGCGGTGTCGATGGTGATATTTTGGTCGCGCTCGGCCTGCAGGCCGTCCATCAAGAATGCCCACTCGAACGGCATGCCGCGTTTCTCGCACGAGGCTTTGATTTTATCGAGTTTGCCGTCCGGTAAGCTGCCGGTGTCGTGAAACAGGCGGCCGACGAGCGTGGATTTGCCGTGGTCGACGTGACCCACGATGACGATTTTAAGTTGTTCAGATGGTTGCATGGAAATCACATGTAGCCGTCGCGGCGGAGTTTTTCGAAAGCGTCTTCGCTTTCTTGATCTTGGGCGCGCGCGCTGCGTTCAGTTTTTTTGGTGGTGCGTAATTCTTCCCGAATCTTGTCGTAAGTGTCCGCGACCGAATCGGTGTTGAACGTGCAAGGTACGCAACCGAGCGAGCGGAAGCGTTTGCCGTTGGTGGCGAAATAAAGCGGGACGTTGGGAATCTTCTCGCGCTGGGCGTATTCCCAGATGTTCGTCTCTGTCCAATGCAACAATGGATGGACGCGCAAGTGCGTGCCGCCGGCCATATCAGTATTGAACTGGTCCCAAAGTTCCGGTGGCTGGTCTTCGACGTTCCACTCCATGTTTTTATCGCGCGGACTGAAATAGCGTTCCTTGGCGCGGGTCGCATCTTCGTCGCGGCGGACACCAACGATGAGACCGCCGTAGTTTTCTTTTGCGACGATTTTTTTGAGATTTTCTTTCAGCAAAGCAGAGCAGCAGACGACGCGGCCTTGCTTGTGGTTCATGCCGGCGGCAATGGCTTCGTCGTTGCGGGCGATGACGAGGTTGAGTTGCCATTCTTTTGTGAGCCGGTCACGCAGTTCGATTAGCTCCGGCATGTCGAAGCTTGTTTCCATGAACACGCACGGAAATGGTACGTGACCGAAGAATGCTTTGCGCGCCAGCCAGATTAGCGTTTGCGAATCTTTGCCGACGCTCCACAGCATCGCGAGCCGCTCAATCTTGTTGAACGCTTCGCGAATAATATAAATACTTTGGTTTTCCAGTTTGTCGAGATGGTCCATATTCAACTCAGATATTAGCCGCGAAAGTGTGCAACCCGCACTCTTTTTTCGCGGTGCCGGCCCAACGGCCAGCGCGTTCGTGTTCGCCCTCGGCAACCGGCCGAGTGCAGCAATCCGGCGTGCAACCGATGCTGGCGTAGCCGCGGTCGTGCAGCTGGTTATAATCTAATTGCCGACTGACAATGTACCACCAGACCTGTTCTTCCGTCCAAGTCGCGAGCGGATTAATTTTCACATACCGGTGACCGGTCGGTGTTTCCTGCAGCTGTAAAATCGGTGTGTCGCCGCGGGTTGCCGATTGCGACCTGCGCAGGCCAGTCACTAGGGCATCAAGGTCTGGTAGCTTTTTCTGCAGTGGTAAAACCTTGCGCAAATAGCAGCATTGATTGGAATCGCGCCGGTAAAGCTCAGGACCGGCGGCCGCAGTTTGCGTTTCGTCGTGGCGCAACCGTTCGATAGTCAGGCCGTATTCGCGTTCAAGCTTGCCGATCAATTCGTTGGTTTCCGGAAAGAGAAAGCCGGTATCAATCGTGAAGACCGGAATCCGCGGTGTGACCTTGCGCTGAGCAATGTCGATGATTACCAAACCGTCCGGGCCGAATGCCGTCGAAATCGCGAGGCGCGAACCAAACTGGTCGGCCGCCCACTGGAGAATGTCGAGCGGCTCACGGCCTTCGAATTGGACGGAGAGTTCCCTGATTTGTTCGGGGGTGAAATTCATTAGATGTGATACATGACGGCCGGGTGCCGTGCTTCGGCGCAAATCTGGTCGAAGGTAATGTTGTCGGCTTCGTTTTCGGTTACGGCTTTCAGACGGCGCCAAGCGCGTTTAATTTCTTCCGGGCAAGTCACGTCAGTTAAGTGCGGCAAGTCCAAGACCGCGCCATGAATCGCCCGCAAAATATCTCCCAAGCTGATTTCACGAGGCGACCGAGCCAGCACATAACCACCAGCTTTACCGCGACGACTTTTAATTAAGCCGTCCCGCTTCAGTTCTAAAAGTATTTGAACAAGGTAGTTAGCCGGGATGGATCGCTGGCGTGCGATTTCGCCGATGCAAAGCGGTTCAACGCCGGGATGATGGAGCGCTAAAGCTTCCACTGCCCGGCATGCGTAATCGGCTTTGATGCTTGATTTCATTAGTAATTTGCTAAAGATAGTCAAGATTAACACAAACAAGTGCTGTGTCAACCCTCTTTTTTCGTATCAGAAGAGGCGAGACCGGTGAGGGTTATAACGGGTAATTCGCACTAAAATAGCGTTGCTATTTCGTAAGTTTTTAGGCATAACTTATAACGTTTCCAAGGAGGAAAATTTAGATGGCCAAGACTGATTTAGAAGATGTGCAAAGCGCTGCCGCCGCGCAGGAATATACCGCCGATAAAATTCAAAAGCTGGAAGGCGTCGAAGCTGTGCGCAAGCGGCCGGCAATGTACATCGGCGACACCGGCGAACGCGGTTTACATCACCTAGTTTATGAAGTGGTAGACAACTCCATCGACGAAGCGCTGGCGGGTTATTGCAAAAACATCGAAGTCATTATCCACGTCGAGAATTCCATCACTGTCATTGACGACGGCCGTGGCATTCCGGTGGACATGCACAAGACAGAAAAGAAGCCGGCTCTCGAAGTTGTGCTCACGGTGCTGCACGCCGGCGGCAAATTTGACAAGAAAAGCTATACAGTCTCCGGCGGTCTGCACGGCGTCGGCGTCACTTGCGTCAACGCCCTCAGCGAATCGCTCGATGTCGAAGTCAAACGCGATGGCAAAGTCCACCACATGCGCTTTAAGCGCGGAATCACCGCTTCGAAACTCGAAGTCATCGGCAAGGCCAAAGGCACCGGTACAAAAATCACTTTCAAGGCCGACAGCGAAATTTTTCCGGTCATCGAATATAAGTACGACATTCTTGCTAATCGGTTGCGTGAACTCGCGTTTCTGAATCGCGGCATTGAGATCAAGCTCAAGGATGAGCGCAATAATAAGGAAGAGCTTTTCAAATTTAACGGCGGCATCGAAGAATTCATCAAGCACATCAACCGCGCCAAGGAACCTCTCCATCCGAAGGTCATTTACGTCGAGAAAGAAAAAGACGGTATCACGGCCGAGGTCGCGCTCCAGTATAACGAAGGCTACAACGAGTCGCTGTACAGCTACGCCAATAACATCAACACTATCGAAGGCGGCACTCACCTCAGCGGCTTCCGTTCGGCGCTGACCAAGGCGATCAATCAGTACGCCAAGTCCAATAACCTTTTGAAGGAAAAAGACCCAACGCTCGGTGGCGACGATCTCCGGGAAGGCCTCGTGGCGGTCATCAGTGTCAAGGTGCCTAATCCGCAGTTTGAGGGCCAGACCAAGACCAAGCTCGGCAACGGCGAAGTCGAAGGCATCGTCAATTCCATCGTGTACGAAGGCTTGATGACCTTCATGGAGCAAAACCCGCAGGTGGCGCGCCGTGTTTTGGACAAAGGGCTGACTGCGGCCCGCGCCCGGGAAGCTGCCCGGAGAGCTCGCGAGGCGGTTCGCAAAGGCGCGCTCACCGGTGGCGGTTTGCCTGGCAAGCTGGCGGATTGTTCGGAGAAGAATCCGGAGATGTGCGAGCTGTACATCGTCGAAGGTGATTCCGCCGGTGGCTCCGCGAAGCAAGGGCGCAACCGGGCATTCCAAGCCGTATTGCCGATTCGCGGTAAACTGCTCAATGTCGAAAAAGCGCGACTCGATCAGGTTCTTAACAACAACGAAATCCGCAATATGATTACCGCTGTCGGCACCGGCTTCGGCACGGTCGATGGCGAAGACGTTTTCAAAATCGAAAAGCTCCGGTACCACCGCATCGTCATTATGACCGACGCCGACGTGGACGGTTCGCACATCCGCACCTTGCTGCTTACATTTTTCTACCGCAAGATGCCGGAGTTGGTGAAGCGCGGCCATGTCTACATCGCGCAGCCGCCGCTCTACAAGATCAAGCGCAAGAAACGCGAAGAATACATCGAGAACGACGACCAGATGAGCAAGATTCTCATCGAACTCGGTTCTGGTGACGCTTCGTTATTGCGCTTGAAAGACAAAAAAGAGTTCGTTGGTCAGCAGTTGATGACCGTGCTCGAATCGTTGCAGGAATTGGAGAAACTCGTCGACACCATCGAACGCCGCGGTATTAAATTTGAGAGCTATCTTGCTGCTCGCGATTCCAAGACCGGCGACCTCCCGACCAATGCGGTGCGAATCAAAGAGGCTGGGGTTGTCCGATTCGAATTTGCCTGCAATGACAAAGTATGGGCCAAGATTTGCGCTGAATACGATATCAGCCCAGCGGAAGAAGCCCCGCTCGAACTCAAGGCCGTCGACAATGGCAAGCCGCAGCGCGAAGTCAAGCCACTCGATTTGTACGAGACAGCCGGCATTCAAACCGTCATCGAAGCGCTGGCGCGCAAAGGTTTTGATATCGAGCATTACGCGGAACAGGAAGAGCCGCTCTTCGAACTCGTTGAAGGTGCCGGCGAGTCTGAGGTTTCCGCTGAGGCAGACGGAAAAGGCGAGAAATCTAAAGCCAAGGCGAAATCTGTTGAGAAACGCACACCAGTGAATTCCATTCCGCAGATTCTGGAGTTAGTGAAGGCGCTCGGCAAACGCGGTCTGACTATCCAACGCTATAAAGGCTTGGGTGAAATGAATCCCGAGCAGCTTTGGGAAACCACGATGGATCCCGAGCGGCGTAAAATGCTCAAGGTCGAGCTGATGGACCCGGCAGCGACCGACACCATGTTCACTATTCTGATGGGTGACGAAGTCGCGCCGCGGCGTCAGTTCATTGAGGAGCACGCCCTCTACGTTCGCAATCTGGATGTGTAATCCCGCGCAATGACACCCGAGGTCCAAGACTTGATTCATTTGCGACTTTCCCAAGCTAACGAAAGCCTGGCGGAAGCGCGCCTACTCGTCGAGCGTAGCATGCGCTTGGGGGCGATGGATTGGATCTATTTCACGATGTTCTATTGCGCTTGCGTCTTGCTCGCCACGCGCGAGTTCGGACCTTCCCGGGACGGCAACATCGCCGGTAAGTTTCAGCGGGAATTTGTCAAGACGGGCCTGATCCCACCGGAAATCGGCGATCGTTTCGAGCGCGCCACACAACTACATCACGATGCCGACCTCGGCTCCAAGACGCCCCCCGAGGCCGACCGGCTGTGCGAGCTGCTCGCCGACGCCGACAGCTTTCTCACCACCACCAAACTCTTTCTGGGGAAGCAATGAATCCACAATCTCAAGATATTCGTCTAGTTCAACTGACAGAAAGTGAGCGTTGAAACGTGAAGGCGATCATTCAGGACATCCAACAGAAGCTTGCCGAAGGCAGTTACAAGAATGAAGAGCATGTTCGCGTTTGTATTGTGCTGCGAATTCTTCAAGCACTTGGTTGGAACATCTGGAACCCCGGAGAGGTCAACCTTGAGTTCCCCGTGCTTCCGAACGAAGATCAAACCAGAATTGATGTGGCGCTTTTCCTAACGCCCCATGAACCATCGGTTTTCATCGAGGTCAAGGCTCTCGGCAAGTTGGAAAGCGCTTTAAGTCAAGTGGAGAGACAACTCCGAGACTACAACCGCAACAACACTGCTCTGTTTTCGATTATTACGGACGGACAGATATGGCGCTTCTACCACTCACAGGCAGGCGGCGAGTTCGCCAATAAGTGCTTTAAGATTCTTAACCTGGCTGAACAGAAGTTGGACGATTTAGAGCAGGACTTTGTCAGGTTCTTATCGCGAGAAGCAGTGGAAACCGGCAATTCGGAACATGAGGCAAAAAGCTATCTTCAACTCAGCCGGGAACAGCGCGCCATGGAAGATGGCTTGTCGGATGCGAGACGGCTCATCCTCGAACCGCCCTACCCAAGTTTACCGCAAGCATTGAAAGATGTTGTGGGTCAGACAGGAATTGTTGTCAGTATCGAGAAGGCGACTAAATTCATTAACGATTTTGGAACGAAGCGAGAAACCCCTCCAACCCCAGAACCACCGGAGCCACGAGGGTACACAGTTCGTCAAAGAGGACAGACCGGCAGCCTCCCGCCGGATGGCACTGAATGCCGGTTCGCTTACAAAGGAAAAGAGTTTCGCGGTCGTATTGAGCGTGGGGAACTTTCTGTGGTGGAACTTGGACGGTTTTCCTCGTTTTCGGCGGCGAGTGTCAAGGCGACAAGGACGGCTCGTAACGGTTGGAGAGATTGGGAGATTCGGCTGCCGAACGAAACGCGTTGGGTCTTAGCCGATACTTGGCGCTCTCAGCATAGTCGCGTTAAATTTAATTAAGCCTAAGGAAATAAACCATGTACGCACAGAACGAAAAAGTCACACCGGTCAATATCAGCGAACAGATGCAGCAGGCTTACATCGATTACTCGATGTCGGTCATCGTCGGGCGGGCCTTGCCGGATGTCCGGGACGGGTTGAAGCCGTCCAGCCGCCGCGTGCTCTACGCGATGCGCGAGATCGGGCTGTACCATAACCGGTCATACACCAAATGCGCCAAGGTCGTCGGTGAAGTGCTCGGCAAATATCACCCGCACGGCGACGCTTCCGTGTACGACACGCTCGTGCGCATGGCGCAGGATTTTTGTCTGCGGTATCCGTTGGTTGACGGGCAGGGTAACTTTGGTTCGGTGGACGGCGACCCGGCGGCAGCTTACCGGTACACAGAATGCCGGCTGAAGGAGATTGCCGAGGAATTACTGCGTGACCTCGACAAGGACACGGTCGATTTCCAACCGAACTTCGATGAGAAGGAACATGAGCCGGTCGTCCTGCCGGCAGCGTTCCCAAATTTGCTTGCCAACGGCTCGACCGGAATCGCGGTCGGCATGGCGACCAATATTCCGCCACACAATCTGAACGAGATCATTGACGCTTGCTGCGCGGTGATTGATGAGCCGGAGTTGGAGCTTGAAAAAGTTGCCAAGTTCGTCAAGGGCGCAGACTTCCCGACCGGCGGGCTGATTTGCGGCAAGCAGGGAATCAAAGATTATCTACTCACCGGCCGTGGCAGTATCAAGATGCGCGGGCGCGTCGGCGTGGAGGAGGTCAAGGGCGGCAAGGAGCGAATCATTGTCAGCGAGATTCCGTACAACGTGAACAAGGCGACGTTGATCGAGAACATCGCCCGGTTGGTCAACGAGAAGAAGATCGAGGACATCTCCGACATCCGCGACGAGTCGAACAAGGAAGGCATGCGCATCGTCATCGAGCTGAAGCGCGATGCGATTCCGAAAGTCGTCATCAACAATCTCTACAAGCACACGCAGCTCGAAGATACGTTCGGCGTGATCATGCTCGCGATCGACCACGGGCGGCCGCGTATTATGAACATCAAGCAGATGCTTGAGTGTTACATCGCGCATCGCCGGGAAGTTATCACGCGGCGCACAAAGTTTGAGCTGCTGAAGGCCGAAGAACGCGCCCACATTCTTGAAGGTTTCCGCATCGCGCTCGATAACATCGATGCCGTTGTCAAAATCATCCGGGGCGCTGACGACCGGGCCGATGCGCAGAAGCAGTTGATGTCGAAGTTCAAACTATCCGAGATCCAGACCAACGCCATTCTCGACATGCGGCTGTATCAGCTGACCGGCCTCGAGCGCGATAAGATCGAAGAGGAATACCTCGGGCTTATCAAACTCATCGAATATTTGAGGGGGCTGCTCGCCAGCGAGAAAAAATTGATGGCTCTCGTGAAAAACGAGTTGCTCGCCGTCAAAGAGAAATACGGCGACGCACGCCGCACTGACATCGTGGCCGACGAAGGCGAGATTAACATCGAAGACCTGATCGCTAACGAGCCGTGCATCGTCACCATCAGCCACCAAGGCTATCTCAAGCGCACTGCTGTCAGCGCCTACCGGAGCCAGCACCGGGGCGGGAAGGGCGTGATGGGCATGGAACAACGCGATGAAGATTTCATTGAACATCTCTTCGTCTGTTCCACGCATGACTACATTATGTTTTTCACCGAGGACGGACGCGTTTACGTCGAGAAAGTGTATGAGCTGCCGGATATGGGCCGCGCCGCCAAAGGCAAATCCATCGCCAACTTCCTCCAGCTTCGCCC
>JBAWWR010000061.1:0-14884 GCA_037146675.1 Verrucomicrobiota bacterium
GCTATTTCGTCTTCGAAAAAGATCAGCTCTTGAGCTACCGGGTCGAGACATCCGCCGTTGGCGGATTCCACCAGCAAGCCCCCTTCCCGTCAATCGCCTGACCAGCGCGCTGTTTGATGTTCGCCATTGCCGGCGGAGTCAGCGGCTGGAAGTTGCTGGCAGCGGCATAGGCCGCGTCCTGTTCGTTTGGAAAACTCAGCCCGAGTAAGGCCACATCCGGATCGCACGTCAGCGTGTAATGCAGACAGTCCGTGACGCTCAACCGCGATAAAACCGGCGCACCGGCATCGCTGCCTCCAGAGCTTAACTTGCCGCGGGGCCGGTTCGACAGCGGCCGACTGTAACCTTCCGTGTCGCCTAACAGCTTGCCGGCGCCAAACGTCTTAATCCCAATCGTGCCGACCCGGTGTTGGCGCGCCAATGGCAAAATCTCGGTGACATACCGGTCATCCACAAACGGGCCGACCGGGAACATCACCACATCGCACAAGCCGGACGGAATCGCTTCGCGGAGCACGGCGGGATTGTGACAGGAAATACCACGGCAGCGCGCCAACCCGGCCAGCTCGTCAAAGCGGAGCTGGCGCCATTGCTCCAGGGTGCTGACGCCGTGAAACAAAAAGAGATCCACATCCGCGAACCCCAACCGTTGCCAGCTCGCTTCCACTTGCGGTTTTACCGGCGCATCCAGCTCGTCAATCTTATCAATCACAAACACGCCAGCCCGCCGGCCTCGCAGCGCCGCGCCGACGATTTCTTCGGAGTAACCGGCCTCATACATCGGCGCGGTATCAATCACGTTCAGCCCGGCATCCAATGCCCGCCGCAACGTGGCAACGCAGTCCGCCAGCGGCACGTTCCGATCCGCAATGTCGCCGATGCCGAGTTGGGTGGCCCGAAAGCCGGTGCGTCCAAGTTCCCGGCGTGGTTGAAATATTTGATTCATAATAGTTCGCCTCCGGTCGTCTCAGCCAACAATCCAGCCGCCGCCCAGCACAATGTCGTCCCGGTAAAACACCGCAGCCTGGCCGGGCGTAATGGCGCGTTGCGGTTCGTGCAACCGCACCGTCCCCTGCTCCACTGTTGCCGGACAACCGGGATGGTTGTAACGAATCTTGACCGTGACCTCGATGGCCCCGGTCGGCGGCTCAATCGCGAGCCAACTGCAATTCGTGACCGTGAACTCACGCCGCATCAACTCCGGCCCCGGGCCGACGATGACGCGATTCGTCTCAGCATCCAGCGCCACGACGTAGAGCGGGATTTTCTGGCCACCGAGCCGCAAGCCTTCGCGCTGGCCGATCGTGAAATACTGAATACCGGCGTGCGTGCCGACAACCTGGCCGGCACTGCTCACGATCTCACCGGGCCGGTCCGCCAACTTACCGGTCTCGTGCAGAAACCGGCCGTAATCCTTGTCCGGCACGAAACAGATTTCCTGGCTTTCAACTTTCGCGGCAGTTTTGAGTCCCAGCTTGGCGGCGATGGCGCGGGTTTCGTCTTTGCTTAAATCGCCGATCGGCATCAGCGCTTTCGCCAACTGGTCTTGCCGGAGCGAAAACAAAAAATAAGATTGGTCCTTGCGCGGATCGCGGCCTTTGCGCAAGACACACCGGTCGCCATGCTCAATCCGCGCATAGTGGCCGGTGGCGATAAACTCCGCGCCGAGTTGCTCGGCTTGTTTCAGCAACGTGCCGAACTTGATCTTCTCGTTGCAGACGATGCAGGGATTCGGGGTGCGACCTTGCCGGTACTCGGCAACAAAGTAATCAATCACATCCCGCTGAAACGCGCCGATCTCGTCCACGACATAGTGCGGGATGCCGAGCGTGTGCGCCACCATCCGGGCATCCGTGACCGCCTGCGGGCCACAGCATTTATCCTCGGCGCGGCTCAGGCAATCTTGCGGCCAGTTGCGGAAGGTCAGGCCGATGACTTCGTAGCCTTGTTCCTTGAGCAGGTATGCGGTGACGCTGGAATCCACCCCGCCGCTCATGCCGACGCAGACGCGCCCGCGCCGGCTCATCGTTCCAGCCATAATTGCCCGTGCTGAAAATCAAATGTGACCCGCAACTTGCGCAGGCAAACGTTGCCGAGCAATACCTGACCGCCCGCGGCATCCGGGCCGGTCACTTGTGTGCGGGCCGGGAATTTCACAAATTTCGCCTGCCCGAGCCGGGCTTCGCGGACTTCGTATGTCGCCGACAACGACGCGCCGCCGACCCCTTTGGAAATGCCGACCTTCTCGTGCCCGGGCTTCCAGTAACCGAGTTCGCCCGCCAGTTGGCGCGGCAGCAGCAACCCGTAATCGCCGCCGGTATCCACGTAGCACTGCATCGGTCGCCCATCAATGACCACCTCGACCATCGGCAAGCCGTTCACCCATTGCAACGGAATAGCCGTGACGAAAACCGATCCCGGCTGCGGCTGATACGGCTCGCGGGGGGCGAAGGTGACCGTGCCATTCGGCGCATCAATTGACAGATACGACAACGTTCGTAGTGTGTTTAACCCGAGGATCATCGCCTGCGGATTGTTCCAGAACCCGTGCGTGACATTCAGCACCTGCGTGTCCGGGCCGATCAACGCGATGACGCGCCGCAATTCGAAGGTGTCCACTTTTACACTGCGCGCCACGCCAATAAAATTGTCCACCGAACCGCCGATGCCGCTGCTGGTGACCGGATCCAACCCGGCCACGGCCGTCACGCCGAGATCGTGGGCGAGCGCATAGCCGAACAGGTTCCGGTTGCTGCCGCTGTCGAGCAGCACCCGCACCCCGGCCTTGCCGTTGACCGTGGCGAGAATGACCGGCACCCCAAACTGCCCGCCGGTTTCGCGCGGCTGTTGCGTGGGCACTTGGCACAAGGTGACAGTGACATTGCTCACGCTGGCAACGCCGCCGACTGACACACTGGGATTGAATCGGGCCGGCAAACCGAGTTCCGCCGGCGACTTCGCCGTGCGCATCAACTCGTCGCGTTGCCCCCGCGTCAGCATCGGCGTCCCCGTCTCCAACCGGTCCAGCCCGGTCGCACAGCCGGCCAGCAGAGCCACCACCGCGCACAAGCCCGCCGCCAGCATCAGCCGCCCCGGTCGGTTGCCAATAAAGAGATTGTTCACGTCCTGACTAATGCCAGAGTCACGCCCACAAAGCAATGCCCTGCCGCGCACCGTCCGCCACCACAACACCGGCGCCGCGCCTCACGCCGGTCACGGAATCGGCTGACTACCGGCCTGGCTCACCACGGCAGCCAGCCGCAACACCGCTTCGCCCAGCGTGGCCGGCGGATTACCGGCCCAATAGCCCGGCACGCTGATCGCCGTCGCCAATTCCGCTGCCACTGCCGCCTTGCGCGCGCCTTGCGTGTCGGCGTGGGTATCGGCCGTGGGAGTGCCGATGGTGATCGGGTTCACGAAGTTCGGATCGCCCGTCACCCGCGTGTCCGCGCCATCAAACTCCAGAAACAACTGCCCCTGCTCCGTGAGCAACCGCAGACAATGCCCGGCGCTGATCGCCAAGTGCCGGGTGCACGCGACCTCGGAGTCGTCATAGGAAAAGTCGAACACGAGTTGCGGGACGCCATCGGACAACAGTGTCCGGTACACGCCGCTGGTCTGGATCCCGCCGGCAAAGACGGGCAACCCGTTGGCGACCGTCTGCGGCGTGGTCTGGTCCAACCGGAGCGTCGCCGGCAAGTCCGCCGCGCGCAGATACCCGGCATCATTGGCCAACGCGCTGACACCGGCCCCCGGCTGGAGCGCGGCATCGAGCCGGGCTTTATCACCGGCCGCGAACAAGGCCGCTTCGCTGCCGGTAAAGACCGGGTCGCTCTCGCCGGGAACAGTGGTGAGATAGCCGGCATCGTTGGTGAACTGGCTGACAGTGCCGCCGGGTTGCGCCGCTGCATCGAGCTTGGCTTTGTCGCCGGCCACCAGCTTGGCGGCTTCACTGCCGGTAAACGCCGGCTCAGTTTCCGGCGCCGTGGCTTCCGCGTGCAAGGCGTTGAGTTGGGCGCGGAGCAAATCCGCATCCACCACCTCGCCATTTTGGGGTTCGTTGGGATTGAAGGGCATAAGATATGGCTTTCGGTTTTCGGTTGTCGGTTGTCGGTTATCGGTTGTCGGTTATCGGTTGGCGGTTATCGGTTGGCGGCTGGCGGCTTGACAGGTATCACTGAAAGCTGATAGCTGAATGCGGACTTGTTCTCATCATGCAAGATTTTCGCAAACTTGAAGTCTGGCAGCTGGCGCATCAACTCGCCTTGGACATTTACCGCGAGACCCAAAGTTTTCCAACCCGCGAACAATACAGCCTGACCGATCAGATGCGGCGGGCGGCTGTGTCGATCAGTGCGAACCTGGCAGAAGGCTGTGGTCGCGGTGGCGATGTTGAGTTCGCCCGGTTTGTGACCATCGCCTTTGGTTCGGCGTGTGAGTTGGAATGTCATCTGTTGCTCGCGCGGGATTTGCAGTTTCTCTCACCGGCGGCCCACGCCGCTGGCGAAGCAAAACTTGTGAGTGTGAAGCGCATGTTATCGGCGTTGCTCAAGAAGCTTCGGAGCGGTTCTCGGTCAGCAGCAATCAGGCCGCGGCCAGGCGAATCCAGCCAACAGCCAATAGCCGACAACGGATAGCCTCTTTTCCGATTATCAGCCACCGGCCATCGGCCCCAGCCTTCCTTAGCTGAGAACCGACAGCCGAGAGCCGACAGCCGCTTTTTTCACAGACTCATGTGACTGACGGCATTGCTCCAGTCGCTGTACCCGGTGCTGCCGCCGATGGCGCGGATTTCGACGACATACGTGGTGCCGGGCGTCAGGCCAACAACCGTCAAGTTCCGGGTGCTGGTGAACAAGCCGCCGCTCTGCCACGGGCCGGGTGTGCCGCCGTCGCCGATGACGGCATACCGGGCTTCATAGGCGCGGGCATTGGTGACGGGCTTGACGCGGGCGACCAACTCGCCGGAGTTGCCATTGACGAGGTCTTGAATGACCGGCTGCGCCAACGGGGATTGGGCGTGGTTGGTGCTGGCCGCTTGGAAACCACTGGAGAGCAGCGTGGCCAGCACATTGTTGCACTTGGTTTGGACATAGAGGGCGTTTTGCCGGAGTGAATCCACGACTGCGGCGCGCGCGGCATTTTTGGCCGCCGTGGCGGCGGTGCCGCCCTGGGCGTGGGCAATCAAGGATTCGCTAAAGGCCGTCAATTGCGTCTGGAGATCGGCCACCGTAACCGGCGGTGTGGGATACGCGGGATTACCGGTCAGACCAGTAATCACTGTCCCGGCAAACTCGTCGAGGGACGAGTCAGGGATACCGGCGAAGTCGAGTAGCACCCGGAGTTGTTGGTTCATCTTTCTACCTCCTGAATACGCGTGGGCATAAATGGCCACGCCATAGATGGCGGTGCCGTACCGGGCAAGGGGCGTGGTCATGGTCGGACTGCCTCGGTTGCCGCGCACGCGGTTGGTTGTGGTTGTTGACCCCTGAACCGACCAAAGGAACGACAGGCCGGCAACTTGCCAGCCTGCCAATGCAAGAATGAAGCGCCAAACTGGAACACCGATAAGAGCTTCACAGCCAACAAAGCTGGCTTATGAGACAATGAATTGAGCTTGTCAGGTAATAATTTAACCTTATCCACCAACCAATTGAGCTTGTGAGAGAATAAATTGAGCTTTGGCGAGAACGAATCAATCTTGTCAGCGAACAAATCAGTCTTGGCGAACGACGAATTGAGCTTGTGAAAGAACGAATCAACCTGATGCGCCAACCAATTGAGCTTCTCAGGCAACAATTTAACCTTATCCGCCAGCCAATTGAGCTTGTGAGAGCATGAATTCGGCTTATGCGAGAACCAATTGAGCTTGGAAATGAACGCGAAGCCAAATTCAGAGACCGACAAGGTAAAATCAACCACTGAAAAGGGCGTTCGCAGCGTCAAATGGGGCGATTGGGAGATTGAAAAGGTCGTTTTCATGGCCACCAAGCCTGCCGTTGGAGATCATAAAACCTTGCTGACGGCAGACCCAAGACGACTTCGATGGGTAACTGGAATGGCTGCGCAATTAACGGGAGGTGTTTGAGCTTCACGTCGGTGAGCTGGTATTCATACCGGTAGGCCATGGAGTGGGAAAGCTGGAGTCGCTGAGCAAATTCGCGGTGGGGCATTTCCCCGCGTTGCAACTTCAGAAATTGAGCAACGGCCACCTCCAAATCGAGTCCCATGGCGCGGGACTCTGCCAGAAACCTTGTTTCAAAGGTGAAACATTTTCAGGCCCTCCCCCCGCCCTACAGCCGCAGCCAGAAAAAGAGATTGGCGCAGTGCCGAAAATAAGAACGGCGGGAAGTTGCCTTCCCACCGTTCAGAATTTAGAAACGCTTTTTAACAGGTGTATCCGCGTGGCGGATAGGGAACCAGTCTGCGTTATCTAACTTTGTCTTGATTCCGCCGCGATATTAGCGACAATTCAGTCAAACGCAAGGAGAACTTGTATGGCGAATCGGAATGCGGACTTGGAACTAAGTTTCGACGTTGGCCACAGCTCAATCGGCTGGGCCGTCCTCCAAACCAACCCCTCATTGGAAATCAAAGGCTGCGGTGCGGTCATCTTCCGTGCTGACGATTGCCTTGCCTCGAAACGGCGCGACTTCCGCCGCCAACGCCGGCACATCCGCAGCACCCGGCAGCGCATCAAGCGCATGAAGTTATTGCTGGTCCACATGGGCGTCCTCACGCAAAAGCAATTAGACACACCCGGCTGCGGCTGGCCATGGAAGCTGGCAGCGCGCGTCCTCGTCGGTGGCCAACCGCTGACATGGCCGGAACTTTGGGACGTGCTCCGTTGGTACGCCCACAATCGCGGCTACGATGGCAATCGGCGGTGGAGCGGCCAGAATGACGAGGAGACCGAGGACGCAGAAAAGGTGCAGAACGCATATACGTTACTGGACAAGCATGGCGTCAAGACAATGGCCGAAACATTCTGCAAGGTATTAGAAGTTGATCCACTTGGTGCAAAGTCATCCTCGATTGTGCGTTTTAAGGGACTGAATGCCGCATTCCCGCGTGGCATTGTAGAGGGCGAAGTTACACGCATCTTGCAGGCGCACTTTGGCAAGCTTAAGGGCGTGGATGAGAAATTTGTCACGGCGTTGTTCAGCGATTGGAAGACGCTCCCCTGCCCTGCAATCAAACTGCCGCAACGCTATTACGGCGGACTGCTATTCGGGCAACTCGTGCCGCGCTTCGACAATCGCATCATTTCCAAATGTCCCGTCACCGGCGAGAAAGTGCCGTCCCGCAACACACCGGAGTTTCTTAATTTCCGCTGGGGCATGGTGCTGGCTAATATCCAAGTGGCGCGACTTGGGAATACCGGCTTGCAGCCATTGACACCTGCGGAACGCAAGGAACTCGACAAACGAATGCGAGCAGTCGGGAGCATGACGGCGATCCAGTTTAAGAAGGCTGTCCGCGATGTCACAACGGCACTTCGCGATAATCTCGACACGATGTTGATGCACCCGGACGCGCACGAAGCCCTCATCCTCGACCACGTGCAAAAGGAACTCACCACCGGCCACGCGGCGGTTTTATTCCCGACGTTACCGGAACGGATTCAGAAACGGACACGCGGCCAGTTGCGGCGTGGCAAGACACTCATTCTCGGCGAACTTGGCAAAGATGTACCGGCATTCGCCGCAGCCGTGCAACAGATTCTCGACAAAGGCGCGGGCAAAGGCCGCAAGAAAGACAAGGTTTTGACCCGTGATGAGATTCTTGGCGCGCGGTTGCAGGCCACGCGGCTCAGCGGACGCGCCGCCTTTGCGCGGCCGATCTTGGTGAAATCCTTCCAGGAAGTGATGGCCGGTAATCATCCAAAAGAAGAGAACGGCTGTCTCTTTGTGACGGAGAAAATGCGCGAAGCGCAGTTAAACCGTTCGCTCAGCGACCAGACCAACAACCATCTTGTGCAACACCGGCTACTGATTCTTGGCCGTCTGCTCAGCGACATGCTCAATGAATACGCCGGTGGTGATAAGGCGCGTGTCGGCAAGCTGACCATCGAGGTCAATCGCGACCTGAGGGAGTTCTCCGGTAAGACCGCGAAGGAGATCGCCCAAGACTTGGGGTCGCGACTCGCGAATCATCATCATGTCGCGGAGAAACTCGAAGCGGCGCTTGATTCACGCACACGGATCACAGCCGGGCTGATTCGCAAGGCACGGATTGCCGAAGACCTCGGCTGGACTTGTCCCTACACCGGCCAGACGTATGAGCCGATTGATTTAGTGACGCGGCGCGTGGACAAAGACCATATCGTTCCGCGCGCCGACCGGACATCGGATTCGCTGGACTCATTGGTAATCACCTTTTCAGCAGTCAACAAATGGAAAGGCAAACGCACCGCCGTGCAGTTCATGCAGGATGAGCAAACCAAACCAGTGCCTGACCTGCCAAATCTTTCGGTTATGAGTCTGACTCGGTATCGGGATTTCGTGAACGGCTTGGACATCCGGCGCGGCCATAACGACGACCAGAAACGCAAGAAGCGGCGCAAGGAATTGATGTTAATTGCCAATTATGACGAGCCGGAGTTTACGCCGCGTGATTTGACGGTGACATCACAACTAGTTCGACTGGGCGCACAGGTGTTGCGGAACGCATTTGATGACTGTGAGGACAAGCCCGTGATCGTGTTGCTGCCCGGTTCTGTGACCGGTGAAGTGCGAAAAGCGTGGGACGTGTTGGGGTGTCTTAGCGCAGCTTGTCCGCAAGTCCTTGATGAAACCGGTAAAGTGAAGACCAAGAAAGAAGTGCGCGATCTGACGCATTTGCACCATGCGCTCGATGCCTGCGTACTCGGCTTAGCCGCGCATCATATTCCGAATAATGGGCGCGTGTGGGAACTCATTACCAAACGCAATCTGACAACTGCCGAATTGGCCGAGCTGGTTAAGCTCAAAGTCTTCTCCGTTGTTGGGGAACGCCGTGCCGAGCTGAACGACCTCAGCCGCGAACGGAAAGAGCAAATCCGCCAACGGCTCGCCGAGAAGCGCGTCGTGCAACACATTCCCAAGCGTGTGTCCGGACTGCACGTCGAGCAGAATACTTGGCGTGTTCGCGAAATCAATGGCGATGCCGTGTTACTCGAACAGCGGATTCGCCAGCCAGATGGCACACGTCCATTGAAGCAAGCCAGCGAACGCGCCGGCAAACTGATGGGCTTGGAACCCGGCAAGCTCCATGCCCTCCAAGGCGCGCTGGTCATCGGCGACAACTTCGGCGTGGCACTTGATCCCACGCCCACAGTGATTCCCTTCCACAAAGTCTGGCCGCGCTTGCAAGAGTTGAAGGCCAAGAACGGCGGCAAAATGCCGCGCGTCTTGCGGAACGGGCAGTTGATACGAGTATCGCAAGGTTCGCGCGCAGGACTGTGGCGCATAACCTCAATCAAACAAACTGAAGCTTATGGCTTGGCACTTGATCTTGCCTATCCAGACAATGTTGGCTTGAGTCGTCCGAATGCTCCAATCGAGCAACTTCAGAAGGATGGCCTTGAAATTATCGCCGCCTCCCTGACGGGATTCGACTCATCCTCTGTTGTGTATACACCGGTAAAGGTTCGCCCGCGAAAAGACAAAAAGATCGAAGCAAAGTCGTAATCAATACATTCGTCGGAGTCGGCACGATTAGGTAGGTAAGGTGTGAGAAAGTTGTACCATGTCATACCACATCGTCAGCATTGATAGTCCGCAGTGTTCGATCAGTTGCCGTGATGGGCAACTGACCTGCAAGACTGTTGACGGCGAAAAGAAACTGCCAATTGAAGATGTCGCCTCCATCATCATCACCAGTTTCTCGGCTTCCATTCACAGCGAGTTAATCCTTGAAGCGGCAAAGCATGGCGTCGCGTTGATTGTCTGCGAGTCGTTCAAGCCGGTAAGCCTGCTCCTGCCGGCGAATCGTTCCACCGACACCTTGCTATGTCGCGCCCAAGTCAGCCTTAGCGAAGAGGCCAAGGCGCACCTTTGGCAGAAGACCATTGATGCCAAGTGCCAGAATCAAACTTCGCTGGCCGAACATATCGCGCCGCAAGATGACCGCTTACCGGCACTCCGGGAAACCGCCTTTGGGAAGAAGGAACACAAGGAAGCAGTCTGCGCAAAACTGTTCTGGCAGATTCTGGGACGCACACTCAACCAGACGGAGTTCACGCGCACACGCGAAGGTGGCGGCTTGAATGACCTGCTTAACTATGGTTACGCGGTGTTGCTTTCCACCATTCTGCAAAAGCTATTCGGCGTCGGCCTCGATCCGACCTTCGGCATCTCGCATGTAGCGCGAGAACGCAGCACGCCACTGGCTTATGATTTAATGGAGCCGTTTCGTTGTTGCGTTGATTGGCGCGTCTATCAGTGGGTTAAACAAAATCCCGATGTCACGAAATGGGAAGTGACCAAGGAATACCGCCGGTGGGTAACGGGCTTTCCGCTGGAGCGCATTGATTACTTTGACATGACGTTAGAAATACAAGGCTGCATTGAAGGCGTGGTGCGCGGCTTTCGCCGTGCGATGCTGGATAAACAACCACGGCTCTACAAGCCATGGACACAGAAAAATTCAAAATGGGCTGGCTGATTGTCGCGTTTGATCTCCCGGTGACTGAGCGGGAACAACGGAAACGGGCGACCGATTTTCGCAAGTTTCTACTCGACGATGGATTTCAAATGATTCAATTCAGTGTCTATGCACGGGCGTGCGTGAGCTTCGCCCGGCAAGAGACGCACCTCAGTCGCGTGAAGCAGAACCTACCAGAAGAAGGTAGCGTCCGCGCGATCTTTGTCACCCGAGCGCAGTGGGAACGCTCCTTTGTTATTCAGGGTTCCCCCGCCTCGAATGTCGAGGCAGGGGACTTACCTGAGCAGATACAACTCTGGTAACTCTCGTTACCACAACAGAATCGCATTTGCGATTCTGCACGCCTCGGCTTTGGAATCAAGGCAAAGCGTGGCGGTGACGGCGGACTAATGTATTGCCATTCTGCACGCCTCGGCTTTGGAATCAAGGCAAAGCCCGTTGACTCTCTCTGCGTTTCGTTAGACAATTCTGCACGCCTCGGCTTTGGAATCAAGGCAAAGCAGATAGCAGCTATCGTGCCTGCTAGTTATGATTCTGCACGCCTCGGCTTTGGAATCAAGGCAAAGCATGCCGGTTGCACGGTCGCGGCGATGCGTTATTCTGCACGCCTCGGCTTTGGAATCAAGGCAAAGCATTGATTTGATGAACGCTCACATCGCGAATATTCTGCACGCATCGGCTTTGGAATCAAGGCAAAGCCATGGCAAAGCGCGCTCGCAAGCGAGCGCAATTCTGCACGCCTCGGCTTTGGAATCAAGGCAAAGCCATGGCAAAGCGCGCTCGCTTGCGAGCGCAATTCTGCACGCCTCGGCTTTGGAATCAAGGCAAAGCAACATCTAACACGCACAGTCCACGGGCGTGATTCTGCACGCCTCGGCTTTGGAATCAAGGCAAAGCTACGCCCAAAACTATTGTCCCAGCGGCTGCGTGAAATCGCTGTGGCGATTCCCCACAGCCGCTGGGACACCTTTCCGCTTCCCAAGCAACCGCAGTTGATCCCCCACCCCGGCAACTAACCAGCCACCGCTCAGAACTTGCCGGCGATTCCCCGGCCGTTGACTTGCGCGACGGCCAAGCCGGTACTTGACCGGTAACTGGACTCGTGCTTGGGTGATAGCCATGAGTCACAAGCCCCAATCCACGCGCAGTCACCGCCTGCTTGCGCTGGGCGGCTGGGTCGCGCTCTGTTTCGCTGCGGCAGCGGTGGGCGGGCTGTGCGGACCGGGTGACTGGTATGCCGCGCTCCAGAAACCCGCGTGGAATCCACCGGGCTGGGTGTTCGGTCCGGTCTGGTCGGCGCTTTACACGCTGATGGCCGTGGCCGCGTGGTTGGTCTGGCAACAGGGTGGCTGGAGCAAACAACGCCAGCCGCTCCTGATCTTCAGCGCGCAACTGGCGCTCAATGCCGGGTGGACGCCACTCTTTTTCGGGTGGCACCGGCCAGATCTGGCATTAGCGGAAATCATTCTGCTGTGGTTGGCAATCGCGTGGACCAGTGCCGCGTTTTGGCGCGTGCATCGGCCCGCCGCTTGGTTGCTGGCGCCGTATCTGGCGTGGGTGAGCTTTGCCGCGGTGTTGAATGGCTGGTTGTGGAGGCTGAACAGATGAGCCGCCCCACTGGCGCAAACCTCCGCCTCGGGTTGTGCTGCCTGTTTGCGCGCGAACCTATCAAGTTCCGCACCACGACCGCGACGGCAATGCTGCGGCTTGCCAAGTGCGAGCGATTGGCCCGGCTGGCCGAGCTGAGCCTGGCCAACGCCACGGCGTTGCTGGACACGCTCCGCTACTGCGCGACCCACGGGATCGGCGCATTCCGGGTGAACAGCCAGGTGCTCCCGATCAAGACGCACCCGACGGCCGGCTACGCGGTGGAGGAGTTACCGGGCCACCGCGCCATTGTCGCGCGCTACCGGGAATGTGGCGCATTTGCCCGCGCCCATGGGTTGCGGCTTTCGTTTCATCCCGATCAGTTTGTGGTATTGAATTCGCCGAATCCGCTGACGCTCAAGAATTCGCTGGCCGAACTGGATTACCAATCCACGGTCGCCGAATGGATCGACGCGGACACGATCAACATTCACGGTGGCGGCGCTTACGGCGACAAGCCCGCTGCGCTCCGCGCGTTGTGTCAGACTATTGAGCGGTTGCCGGCCCGGGTGCGTGCGCGGCTGACGCTGGAGAACGATGACAAGATTTACACACCCCGCGATCTGCTGCCGGTTTGCACCGCGCTGGGTGTGCCGCTGGTGTATGACGTCCATCATCACCGGTGCTGCCCGGATGGTTCCACAATGGCAGCGACGACCGCCGCCGCGCGCCAGACTTGGGCGCGCCGCGAACCGCTGTTTCACATTTCCAGCCCACTGGATGGCTGGGCTGGTCCCCGGCCACAACGGCATCACGATTACATCAATGCGGCAGATTTCCCGAAAGCGTGGATTGGCTGGCCGCTGACGGTGGAGGTCGAAGCCAAGGCGAAAGAGCTGGCCGTGGCAAAACTGCGCGCTGACCTGGAAAAAAGCAAAGCCCGGCCCCGGCAAACGGCAACAATCTGAGCATGCGCCATCCGCCGCAGGCAGGGTGACAGCACATCCCACGGTCAGTGCGGTACCGGTCAGAACTTGACGGCGATTTCCCGGCCTTTGACTTGCGCGGCGTAGATTGCTTCAAGGATGGCAATGACGCGGATGGTTTCCGTCCACGGCACCGGTGACGGTTTGCGGTTCACCACGCACTCGTAAAACGCCTTAATCTCTTCGCTGTGCGGCTTCTCAACGTTGCGCGCGGCGGTCAACGTGCCTTGCACAAAACTGCCGCCGGTCACGGTGGCAATCTCGGCGCTCGGCCATTTCACGCCGCCATTGATCCCGAAGAGTTGGCAGCTCATATCTTCATTCTCCGGTTGATGTCCGAGGAATGCCGCTTCGAGCGTCATTGTCGCGCCGTTGTCAAAATGGACAAACCCAGCGGCAAAATCTTCGACGCTGAATAGTTTGCGATCCCACTCGCCCCACATGCCGGGGATCTTGTTCCCCTTGGCGAAATTCACCTTGGCCGTACCGGTCACCCGCACCGGCTTCGGGCAATTCATCAGCCACATGCACAAGTCGAGCGCGTGGACGCCGATATCCATGCACGGGCCGCCACCGGACAGTTTGTTGTCAATGAACCCGGGCGCAGTGGGCAACCAAGCTCGGCGCATCGCGCGCACTCGCGCGTGATAAACATCGCCAAGTCCGCCGGCGTTCGCCCAACCTTTGATCGCGCGCGCCGAGTTAGTGTATCGTTGGTGCTGCGCCGTCATCAATTTGAGTTTCTTCCGGTCAGCCAGTTCGCCCATCTGCCGGACTTCCTTGGTGGTCACCGCCAGCGGTTTTTCGCACAGTACATGCTTGCCAGCGGTGAGCGCGGCCAAGACGGCCGGCGTGTGCACCCGGTTCGGCGTGCAGACATCCACCGCGTCGAGATCGAGCTTGATCAACTCCCGGTAATCCGTGAACGCGTGGGGAACACCATTTTCCTTCGCAACTGATTGCGCACGCGCCGCGTCAATGTCCGCGATGGCGACAATTTCCGCATCCGCGATGCTCTTCCAGCCGGGCAGATGCGCCCAACATGCGATACCGCCCGCGCCGATGATGCCAACTTTAAATTTCCTAGCCATGGCGAATAAGTTCTCCCTTTAGATCGTAAGGTGCCGAGCTGGTAATTTTAACTTCCGCAAACTCCCCAATCCGGGCAATCTCCGTGCCGGTAATTGTCCCGTCAATCTCGGGCGCATCCGCGTATGCGCGCCCCACCCAGCCGGTTTCCAGCTGCTTCTCGACGAGCACGCGCAAGGTCTTGCCGACAAATGTGCGTTGGACCTGCCGGGAAATCTTCTGCTGCAATGCCATTGCCTTGCCGCGCCGGGTCGCTTTCAATTTTGCCGACAACTGGTGCTCGAGATTGCCGGCCGCGGTGTGATCTTCCTGCGAATAGGCAAAAACGCCGAGCCGTTCAAACTTCGCCGCCGCGATAAACTCCAGCAACTCCTCGAACTGCGCCTTCGTCTCGCCGGGAAAGCCGACTATGAACGTCGTCCGCAAGACAATCCCGGGGACGCCGGCACGGATTCGGGCGACCAGATCACGGATGTATTGGCCGCTCGTCTCGCGTTTCATGGCGGTCAACATCGCGTCGTTGATGTGTTGGAGCGGCATATCCACATACCGGCAAATCTTGTCGCAGCCGGCAA
>JBAWWR010000062.1:0-14506 GCA_037146675.1 Verrucomicrobiota bacterium
GCTGGCGGTAAGTTTCAGTCGTTTCATTATTTAGTCTTTCGATATTTTTATTGTTTATGGTTGCTTTGAAGTCTGCCGCCAATCGGGCACCGCGACGGGCTGCGTCATTACGGGCCAATGGGCGCGGGTGCGATCGGCATAAAGCCCAATCTCAGCAACGGGAATCGGGCGTAGCCCCAGGCGCAGTCCAAGTTCGCTGACGGCACTGCTTGGCCAGTCGGAGTTTTTGGTCAGCAAACTGGCGCTGGCAATATTCATGGACTCACTACGCACGGCAAGGCTGTCAAAAAATGCCTGTTGAACAATTGGCGTGCCGGAATCAATCAAGACCATCCGCGAGGCAAAATTGCGTCCCTTGCCATCGAGCATATTGGCGATTTCCGGATAACGCTGGAGATAAAGCGGAGTCTGGTAGGCGTCTTTTTTGAGTCCTTGCTCCGTTTCAACCCAATGCTTGTGGTTTTTTCGATAGCCCCCGCTGATGCCAAGTTTGCAGTCGATAAAGAGGTTGTTGTCGATGATGTTGTCGCGTCCGCCGTTGATCTGGATTGCGCCGAAATGACCGCTGGCGGCGCGGATAAATACGTTACCATAGATCACCATACCGCTGATCACGTCATCGAAGCGGATGGCCGCCTGACCGTTAACCAGGGCAAGACCATTGCCAATATTTTCAAAACGGTTGAAACGATAAACAATGCCGCGGAACGAGGGATTGCCGAAACTTTCCATGGCACCCTGATCATCGGATTCGCGCACCATACTGTGAACTTCATTGTATTCAACCAGCATGTCATTGCCATCAATCCGGACACAGGAACTGGGGCCGTCGTTCATCAGGTTATGAGCGATGCGCATGCCCACACCGGCCGCATAGATGGCTGGCGTGTAGGTGCGGTCAATCCGCCCGAAATGGTGCAGATGACAGTTTTCCACGAGAAAATCGGCCCGCTCCAAGCTCGCCCGGTTTCCACCGGTCAGCGAGGTTGCGTTTCGGCCGGTGTGATGAATATCACAGCCCAATAACATGTGCCGGGTGCCGCCATTGATGGTTACGCCGTTACCGGCCATGCGCTTCACCTCGCAGCCGACTATCTGGACATTGTCGCCTTTGTTGATTTGGATGCCGTCAAACCGGCCGAGGTCAAATACCAAGCCTTCCAACCGCAGGTTCGATGTTTCCCTGGTCGTCAGAAACGGCACCTTGAGCACGCCCAACTCAATTTTCTGCCGCTGCGGATCGCCGGTGGGCCAGAGATAAAGTTTTCCCGTGCGACGATCTAGATACCATTCGCCGGGACGGTCCAATTCCTCCAGCAAATTGAACGCGTAATATTTTATGCCCTGCTCATCATCCATGCCCCGCTTGCCTAAATCATAAGGTTTAGCGGTGACAATGCGTTTAGCGGCAGTATCAATCTTCCCAATTTCAAGGGTGGAATCAGCCCAAAGCTTTTGCCAGTAGCCAAACAACCAAGCGTCCTCCGCCGTGACCCAGCGGGCGTGGCGATTATCCAGATACTGGAAGACCGACGGCGTGCCATTGGTTATGCTCCCCGGCGCGATAAGCTTACCGGCGTCCACGAAACCCTCATTGGGCCAGCGCGCCAGAGTCTGCGGTTCACCATCCACATAGAGTTCCACAGTCGGCGGAGAGGGCGGCTGGCTAAAACCACGCACCGCCAAATTTCCATAATCCTGAAGTCCGAGCGACTTGAGATCGCACACCAGAATCTGGCCGCGCGCCTCAGGAACCAGGCGCGCTAAAATTGCTGAATCTTGCACCGGAACAAATCCATTGAGCCGCATGCCGCCGTAGAGAACCGCCTTGCCGCTTTCCGCTGCCTTCCATACGACTGGCGTGCCATTGCCGCCAGAATCCTCGGTGCTCAATGCCAAGGTTTCGTTCACGCGATACTCGCCGTTTTTCAAAATGACCGCGATGGGGACCTTCACACTGCGGAGCAACTCGCGCACGAGATCGCGGGCGCGACTGAGCGTGGCCACCGGTTTCGCAGGCTGACCGGAATTGGCGTCATTGCCATCAGGCGCTACCCAGATTTCTGCCGCGTAGCGTTCGATGGCGGGCAGCTTGGTGCGCGATTCGGTGACATCGCGGGCCGGCAGACCTTGGGCGGTGCGCTCCATTTCCTGCAACAACCCGGCGGCTTCCTGCCGGTGGTGGGCCAGATAAGTGGTCCGGCTTTGGATGCGGCGATAAATATCTTTGGCGGACGAATCACTTCCATCCAACCGGTATGACTGCGCCAAACGCAATTCCGCCCAAGCCGCCCAAAACGGCGGCACTCCGGGCATGCCAAGTATCTTCGTAAAAACTGACCGCGCCGCGGTGGTTTTCTTTTGCACCATGGCTTCGTTGCCTTGATCGGCCAAATCCGCCAGCGCATCTTCGACAGTCATCCCGTCCCCGGGCTTGATCCCGTAGGCAGTGCGCTGGGCATTGAACGCAGACTTGACCTCGGCATCCGCCAAAGCTCGCCGCCAGACGGCGACATCCGCCAGCGCGCCGTGGTAATTCTGCCACGTGGAACCGATGGCCAATTCGTTTCCCAAATTCAGATTTCCAGCCCATCCTGCGGGAAATTGACTCCGGCCGGCTTCGCGTCCGTTCAAGTAAACCGTTGTCTTCCCATTCCGGCGATCCGTGATCAGCGCAACATGCATCCACGTCGCGGGCTCGAAACGCGGGGTGGAACTTCCCCCCACGGATACGCTCTTACCGGCGGCGGTCGGTTTGTAGCAGTAATACCAGCTAAAGACGCCCTGCCCTGTCAGATCCAGACTGATGGAAGAATCGGGATATTTACCGTAATTAAAAACGCGGCGTTGATCCTGTTTTCCAGGGAAGCCCAGCACCTCGGGTTTCAACCAGGCCATGAAGCTCCAGTCGCCATTGCCGAGACATTTGCCCTCGGGAATCTGGACGCGCACCACCGATTTCGACTGCCCATCAAAGAAAAGCGCCTTGACGCCGCCGGCATCAGCCCATCCGGCAGACGAGCGGCCATCGAGGCCATTGCCGGAAGTGTCCTGCACTTGCGCACCGCGGCCTTCATGCGCCGGCCAGCGCAACAGCAGCTCAGACTCCGCCGCCCAAGCTTCCGCCTGAATGAGGGCCAGCATCACGGCAAAGAGCATCAGGGGTTTACTGATCAAGTTCGGCTGGTTCACGCGGATATCAATTCATTTGAGATGCTGGCATCGTGCGGTCAACCGTGCCGGCTGGTGTCATCGGCAATCGCATGCAACCGAACCCCAGTCGCGAGACCCGCAAGCCCGTCTTGCCTAACATCGTGTATTTCATCGTCATTGGTTTACCTGTAATCATTTTGAGCAAATGCAAACGTCACCACATCACCTTGCCAGTGTCCACAAGTTTGTAGTGCCACGTCAGTGCATGCTCGACAGCTTTGCCAGCTTGCCTGCAATTACTTGGTGATCGATACCGCAGAACACCAAGTTACCCTCCGCAAGTCTGCTCCGGTCCCCAAAAGCAATTTCCATCAGTTCAGTTGAGAAACACACGGCCATTCAAGCCCGGACTGGGGAACGGCAAAACGCCGTCAAGCTGGCGTAATCCAAATACATCGCGTTGCCTTTGCGGAGCGGCGTGGTAAAGTCATCGGCATGAACTTTTCTGAAAACCGGTATGCGGCAATGACCTACCGCCGGTGCGGACGCAGCGGCCTGAAATTGCCAGCGATCTCCCTCGGTTGCTGGCACAACTTCGGCGCGCACGCTAACCGCGACGAGGCCCGAAAAATGCTGCACCGGGCCTTCGACCTCGGCATCACGCACTTCGACCTTGCCAACAACTACGGCCCGCCGCCCGGCAGCGCTGAGGAATTTGTCGGCACTGTTCTCGACGAAGATTTTAAGGCGCACCGGGACGAGTTGATCATTTCATCCAAAGCCGGTTACCGGATGTGGCAGGGGCCGTACGGCGAATGGGGTTCTAGGAAATACCTGCTCACCAGCCTCGACCAGTCGCTGCGTCGGCTCAAGCTGGATTACGTGGACATTTTCTACTCGCACCGGCCCGACCCGGACACGCCGTTAGAAGAAACCATTCTCGCGCTCGATCAAGCCGTGCGTGCCGGTAAGGCGATTTACGCCGGCCTCAGCAATTACCGCGGCGAGATGACCGCCGCAGCAGTGAAGTTGGCCCGGGAACTCCGTCTACCCTTGGTGATTCACCAGCCGAAATATTCAATGCTTGAACGGTGGGTGGAGCCGGAACTTTTGCCGGTAACGAAGCGCGAAGGTTTGGGCGTGATTGCGTTTTGTCCGTTGGCGCAAGGCTTGCTCACTGACCGGTATCTCGACGGTATCCCAGACGACTCACGGGCGGCAAGTGCGACCGGCTTTTTGAAAGCCACCCAAGTCAAACCAGAAGTCGTCGCCAAAGTCAGACAACTCGCCGGTATTGCGAAACGCCGCAACCAAAGTATGGCGCAGATGGCATTGGCGTGGGTGCTGCGCGACGAAACTATAACAAGTGCGCTCATCGGCGCGAGCCGAGTGAGCCAGATTGAGGAAAACGTCGCCGCGTTAGCGAATTTGCAATTCTCCTCCGAGGAACTGACGGAAATTGACCGCGTCTTGATTGTTTAGCAGGAGTGACTATGAATCGCCGAGATTTTCTGAAGACTGCCGGTGTCACGATGGCGGCGTTGTCGCTGCCGAAATGGCTGGCCGCCGCCACAGCGGAAACGCCGGGCCGGCGTCGACCGAACATCATTATGATTCTGGCCGATGACGTGGGTCTTGGCGATGTCGGCTGTTACGGCGGAGAGTTCAAGACGCCGCACTTGGATGCATTGGCGGCCGGCGGCACACGCTTTGAATACAGTTACGCGGCGCCGTTATGCGGTCCGTCGCGATGCCAATTGCTCACGGGCCGGTATCCGTTTCGGACCGGCCTCAACAGCAATGGTCGCAGCAATGTGATCCATCCGGGCCGCGAAATCATGATTCCCACCGTGATGAAGAAAGCGGGTTACGCCACGGCCAGCGTCGGCAAGTGGGGGCAACTGGCTCTCGGTCCCGGCGAATGGGGCTTTGACGAATATCTGGTCTTCCCCGGCAACGGGCGCTACTGGCGGGAACAAACCAAGGAGTACACCGTCAACGGCAAGGTCACGGAATTGACGGACGGCCAATATCTGCCGGATCTCATGCACCAGTTTCTGGCGGAGTTCCTGACCAAG
Source organism: Verrucomicrobiota bacterium (assembly GCA_037146675.1). Classification (GTDB taxonomy): domain Bacteria; phylum Verrucomicrobiota; class Verrucomicrobiia; order Palsa-1439; family Palsa-1439; genus CAINDI01. The sequence continues at coordinate 5,232 of JBAWWR010000062.1, forward strand.
CACAAAGACGATCCGTTCTTCGTTTATTATCCGCTGTCGCACATCCACACCCCATACGTGCGCACGCCCGACAGCCAGCCCAATGCGAGCCCGAAGCAACTTTACGTCGACAATATCACCTACATGGACAAGCTCGTCGGCCAACTCATCGCCGAGTTGGAGCGGCTGAAGTTGCGCGACAATACACTGGTGATTTTCGCCGGCGACAATGGCAGCCGCGGCAGCAGCACCATCAACGGCCGGCCAATCCATGGCAGCAAAGACACCATGCTCGAGGGCGGCAGCCGCGTCCCGCTCATTGTCAACTGGCCGGGCACGACACCCGCCGGCAGCGTCAATCATGACCTGACTGACTTCAGTGACTTTTTTGCCACGTTCAGCGAACTCGGCGGCGCCCCGCTGCCCGCCGGTGTCACGCTCGACAGCCACAGCTTCGCGCCGCAAATCAAAGGCCAGAAAGGCACACCGCGGGAATGGGTTTACGTCGAACTCAACGGCGACAACTACGTCCGCAACGCCCGGTTCAAGCTGACCAATAATAGAGCTCTCTTCGATCTCAAGGACGCGCCGTTTGCCGAGATTCCGATTCCGGCCGACACGCCTGACGCGGCGGCCCAGACCGCGCGCAAGCAGCTGCAGAAAGTCCTCGATCAGCATCCCGCGGCAGTCCCATCTGGCGTGCACGGCAAGGACAAAGCCGAATACTTGAAAAAGATTAGCGCCGGCGACTAAGCTACGAAGAACAATGCCGCACTGGAAAACTAAAATTCCCTGTTTTGACTTACGCGTTCACAGCGGCACGTAAGATCGACTCAAAAATCGGCCGGCCATCTTCGCTGCCAAGCACGGCTTCGCTGGCGCGTTCGGGGTGCGGCATCAAACCGAAAACATTGCGCCCGGCATTACAGATGCCGGCAATATTGCTGACCGAGCCATTCGGATTGGCGGTGGTGGTAACCTTGCCGTCCTTCGTGCAATACCGGACCAGCACTCGGTGGTCGCGTTCCAGCTCCGCAATCACAGCCGGTTCGGCAAAATAACAGCCTTCGCCGTGGGCAATCGGGATGCGGAGCACTTGGCCTGTCCGGCAAGCGTTGGTGAACGGCGAGTCACTGGTTTCAACGCGCACAGACACGTGTTCGCAGATGAATTTCAGCCCTTTGTTCCGAATCAATGCGCCCGGCAACAGTTGCGCTTCACAGAGAATTTGGAAACCGTTGCAGATGCCGATGACGAGGCCGCCGGCTTTCGCGTGGGCGGCGACGGCTTTCATTGCCGGTGAGAACCGCGCGATGGCGCCAGTCCGCAGGTAATCGCCGTAGCTGAATCCGCCCGGCACGACAACGCAGTCCACATCGCCAAGCGTAGAATCTTTATGCCAGACATACCGGGTCGGCTGACCGAAAACGTTGGCCAGCACGTGGTAGGCGTCTTGGTCGCAGTTGCTGCCGGGAAATTGGATGATGCCGAACTTCATTTGATTGTGAACTCGTAATCTTCGATGACCGGGTTGCTGAGCAACTTGTGACAGGCCTCGTCGAGTTTCTTCTTAAGTGCCGCCTTGTTACTACCGGCCAGCTCGACTTCAATGAATTTGCCGATGCGCACTTCCTTGACGCCTTTGAATCCTAATGATTCCAGCGCGTGCTGCACGGTTTTGCCTTGTGGATCAAGGACGGTCTTCTTTGGGGTAACGATGATTTTTGCTTTCATAAGACGCGATTTATTTACCACGAACCGATTCGCTGCGACACATAATTTCGTCAGCCTATCTGATAGCCGTGCTCAATGAGGTCGGCCCGGAAGAAGTCGAAATCGTGGCGGCCGGCATCGCTTTTCCACTGACCAATGCGCGTTGGATCGACCGGGATGCGCGCCAGTGGCATTCCGAGATATTTCTCCAAGCGCGTCAGCGTACGTTCCTGATCAAGAACAAAATCCTCAAAACGAACCGTCAACCAGTGTTTCGGCTTCGGCGTGGCTTTGACGAGTTCGACTTGGTACTCCCAACTGATGGCGCGCCGCTGCCGGATGTCGTCGGTCTTGTCGTATGGAATACCAAACTTGGCTAAGTCGTCGGTCACGTGCTCCCCCAGGATGCAGTCGCGCGGATCGCGTAACCAGTAGATGTACTGGATTTCCGGAAACATCCGCACGATCCACGGAAATACAAGCGTGGTCTCCGGTATCTTCCAGCCTTTGTGGGGCGCGTTACTTTGCGAGACAGTCACGAGGTAAGTCTCAATTAGTCGCGTGAATGCCGGATCAATCAGGACAGTGTGGAGCCGGCTGAAGTCCCACCGGTTTTGGCCGAGGTGCACAACATGCTTAGCCATCACCCGGCAGGCTTCGTACATTGCCTCGGGTGGAATGAGATCGCCGGAATTATTTAGCGGCGCCCCCATGAACACACCACTCGCGCTGAGCGTGTGCGACATAGCGCGAGTGCCGGAATGGCCACGACCAATGACAGTGATCAGCATTGCAATACCTAAAGCGTCGGCTGACCGCGCTGGGTCTGGAGTTCTTTTGCTTGCAACGCCTGCGCCGCGCCGGGCGAGCCGATGTGCATTGTGTCGTAGGCTTGCTGCGCTGTTTTGAACGGACCGCACTTGTAGCCGTGCCAGTTGAGATTGGTCAGCATCGGGTTCGTTCGGCCGGTTTCTTTTTCCCGCTTGGCAATCCAAGCCTGCATCCGCGCCTCAAGCATCGCGACAACACCAGGTTCTTTCTTCGCCAGGTTGTGGGTCTCGCCGGGATCGCGAATGAGATCGTAGAGCTCCACCTCCGGCTTGAAGTGGAAGTCTGGCTCCAACGCGTGGATGAGCTTCCATTGCGGCGTCCGCCAGCCGTGTTTGCGCATCCAAGTGCATTCCGTGATGTAGCACTCCGGCTCCACCGGCCGCGGTTTTCCCTCCATGAGCGGGACCAGGCTCCGACCATCGAAACGGATACCGGTCTTGATGCCAATCAGGTCGAGAATGGTCGGCGTGACATCTTTCATCTGGCAGATGTCATTGAATCGCTGACCGGCCGCGACTTTACCCGGCCAGACGAATACGAGCGGGACGCGCAACGTGCAATCATACAAACCGTGGTGATCGAAATAACAATCATGGTCGTAGAGCGTCTCGCCGTGGTCGGAATCAATGACGACCAGCGTCTCTTCCTCGATCCCGAGCTGTGCGAGCGTCGCAAAAATGTTCGCGATGGCGGCATCCATGTAGGCAATCGCCCCGTCGTACTGGGCGATGATGTAATCTTTGTCGGTGCAATCCGGGGGAAACCAGCTCGCAAAATAATCACAGAACGGCTTGAAGGTCATCACCGGTTTGAGTGACTCGTTTTTCTTGTCGCATTCGTTGGCGGCGTAGAATAACCGTTCAAATGGGCGCGGCGGCAGGTACGGCGAGTGCGGATCCATGTGCCGGAGGAACAGGAAAAATGGCTTATCGTCACCGGCTAGTCGCTGCAGTTCCGGCACGGTCACCGCATTCAGATTTTCCGCCTTTGGGCTCCGCCCCTCGGCATACGAACCCCAGCCGGCGAAGTCTAAGTACTTTTGGAAACCGCGCGAGGCCGGGTTGCCGCTGAAGCCAACGCACGTCGTATTATAGCCGGCGGCGCCAAGAATCTCAGCCAACGTCTGCACCTGCGGGTCGAGTCCGCCTTCATGCCGGAGGGCCACGACGTTGCTGCTGAAGCAATCCAAACCGGTAAACATCGAAGTGTAGCCGGGCGAGGTTGGAATGGACGGACTGATCAGACTTGAAAACGCCGCGCCGCGCGCCGCGAATTTGTCCATGTGCGGCGTGGTCAACCGGTGATAGCCATACAGACTCATGTGATCTGTCCGCAAACTATCGATGCCGAAAATCAGTAGATTGGGTTTCTTTTTGGTAGCCATATTTATTCCTTTGTTTAACTCAGACTAATTCGTTTTCCTTGGTTGGCAGAATCGTAGCAAGCGAGCACCAGGCGCAACACATCGCGGCCCTCGGCCGCGGTCGCAAGGGGCGGGCGCTGCCCTTCCAGAAATTCAGCCAACGGCGCCGCCAAGCCGGTCAGGCGTTCACCATGGTTTTTAATTTCCGGTAAGTCGCTAACGGTCCAGTGACCGGTTTTCTGCAAATACCATTTGAGCTGCGCCCCACCCCCCGGCGGTCGGGGGATGTTGCAACTCGGGACATCCCCGTAGTTCTCGATAATCACGCCGTGCTCACAGATGATTTCTGTCACATTCTCGCCTGCCAAGGCCACAAAACTGCAAGATACTTCCCCCAGCGAACCATCCGCATATCGCAAAATTACAATCCCGGTGTCGTTGCGGATGGCGGGATTGAGCAGCGTGCTCAACTCAGCGGTGAGGCTCGCGGGCATCCCGCGCAGCCAGTACAGGAAGTCCAACGGATGCGCCGCATCATCCGCAAACAAATCGCGATTCAGCGCCGGTTGCACATGCCAAGTCTTGTCGAAATCTTTCCACGTTTGCGACGGCAAGCCATGCCGGCGGCGGATCATAAAAACGCGCCCAAATTCGCCGCTCCCCAACAGTGACTTGATTTGCCTGTTGTGCGGATCCACACGCATTTGCCAGGCCAGCGTGAAGGAAACCCCGGTGCGTTGCACTGCCGTAACGATGCGATCGGCCTCCGCCAGCGTCAACGCGATTGGCTTTTGCAGGATAATCGACTTGCCAGCGGCGGCGGCGAGTTCGACCAATTCCGCATGCCGGGACGTTTCCGCCGCAATCACAACCGCGGTGATATCCGGACGCGCCAGCAAAGCTTGTGGGGTGGCGGCTAATTCAATCTGGAATTGACTCTGGGCGGTTGTGGCGCGGCCGGCGTCATGATCCCAGCCCGCTACCAACTGCACCGCCCCAGTCTTGCGCCACTCCGCGCAATACAGGTTCACGTGCGAGTGCGCAAACCCTAGAATGCCAAGGCGAATGGTCATCGGGCGCCGCAGGCTTGCAGACAGGCTTGCATGTGACCACGCGCCTCGGCGGCAATGGCGACGCAGCGGGGGAGCTCATAGGCTTTCGCGCCGATGACCTCCAGATCCACTGGGCCGGTATAGCCATGCTGATGCAGGACGCGGATGTAGCCGAGTAAATCGATGTCGCCCCGCCCGTTGGCTTGCAGTTCCGGAGTTCCCGGGTTTTGTTGCCGGCCTTTACAGTCGCGGATGTGGACGTGCTTGATGCGCGTCACGACCGCCGCCAATGCCTCGACCGGATTCTCACCGGCACGATGAATGTGGCTGGGGTCCATATCGAGACCAAACGATTTTGCCGTGATCGCCTGCAACGCGCGGAGCGTCGTCGGCGTGTTGAAGATCGCGGCGCCGACATGCGCCTTGACGCAGAGTGTGACACCGTAGTGACCGGCTCGGTCCGCAAGTTTTCCAAGCGATTCGATGGCTTGCTGCAGCGACGCCTCATCATTGCTCTTGCCGCCCGGACCGCAATTGATAATGGGACATCCGATCTCGACGGCCGCCTGAAACGCAGCCTCCATCTTGACCGGGTCTTGTGACGGCTGTTCCATGGCCAACACCGGTAAGTTGTGTTGCCTGGAGAGCTCCCGAATGCGCGGCGTGAATTCCTGCCACCGATCCAAGACCAGATGTTCACTCATTCCGTCGATGGCCGAGATTTCAATTCCGTCATAACCGCAGGCAGCGGTGTATTGGAAAGCGGTTGCAATATCGTACCCACCAAAGAGAACTGAATTGACGCCGAGTTTCATAATTTCACCACGGTTCCAGATTCAAGAGATTCAATCGCCGCCTGCAACACGCGCTGGGCGGCGAGCCCGTCCGCGCCACTGCCATCAATCTGTTCTGGCGCAATGCCGGCAGTGACTTGTTCAAGAAAACAATGGAGGCGATCGCGAAACGTATCCTCAAAATCACGGAAGCCGCCGAAGACCGGGTTCGTGTAAACCGTCTTTTCCAGATTGCCGGACGGGTAGAGCGTCGCCTCGCGCCACATGTCATCAATGACGAACCGACCGCCGGTGCCGGCAACTTCGCAGCGCTCCATCGGGTGACCGCGTTCGATATCGTAGCTGCCGGTCAAACCGCCGACGACGCCATTCTTGAAACGAAAACTAAAATGCGCGGTACTCCAAATCTTTCGGCCTGGCGCCTTGGTGGCGAAACATTGCACGGCTTCGATATCGCCACAGAAATGCCGCATGATATCCACCGTGTGTGGATGCAACGCTTTGATTTGGAAATACGGCGAACTTTCGACCGGATTTTGGATCCACATCGCCATATTGATGAACAGCTGATGCCCGAGCCGTCCTTCGTTCATCCATTTCTTCGCTACGCGCGCAGCGGGCGTGAACCGGTGGTTCAGATTGATGCCGTAGCACCGGCGTTTCGCGCGCGCCGTAGCAACCATCTGCTCGGCTTGCGCAATATCGTTGGCAATCGGCTTTTCACCAAGCACATGGCAACCAGCTTCCAACGCCTGCATCGTCGGAGCGAAATGGTCGCTGCCGTACTCGTAACCGCCGGTTGTAATACTACACACGTCTGGCTTGAGTGCCGCCATCATCTTCGCCGCATCGATGAATGCCGGCACGTTAAGACGAGCGGCAGCAGCGTCCGCGCGGTCCTGACGGATGTCACAAACTCCAACAAGTTGCGCGAGCGAATCCGCCCGGTAACAATCGGCGTGGCGGTTGCCGATCGGCCCCATCCCGATGACGGCGACGCGGAGCATTAGAGTGTTACCACCGTACCGGTTTCCCACGATTGAATAATTGCTTCGATGATGGATTGCACGTGCAACGCGGCCGCACCGGAAGCGTCGATGTCCGCCAGTGCGACTTCGGCCAGATTTTGTTCAACCCATTTATTGATTCGGCTCTGGAACGTCTCGCCAAAACTCATCATGCCGCCGAGGTAATCGTACGTCTCGGTCTGCTTCGAATGTCGCGGATAAAAAGTGAGATGCTCACAGGCGTCCAGCAACACAAACCGCGCCTCGGAACCGACGACTTCAAGGTTTTCCAAACCGTAGCTGCCACCGGCATCGTAACTACCGGTCAGATGGCCAATCACGCCGCTCTTGAACAACAAGTTTGCCTGCACATTGGACCAGCAGACGCGCCGGCCGGCCGGACCATCCTTGCGCGGACCGCGCTTGAAAAACGCCTGCACCTTCGCCACGTCGCCGGCAAAGTAGCGCATCACGTCGAGCGAATGCGGATGCAACGCGCGGATGTGGAACCACGGCGACGTCTCGTTCGGGTTATTGATCCACATCGTCATATTGATGATGTTTAGCTCGCCGAGCCGGCCCTGCTGAATCCATTCCTTGGCGCGCAACGCCGCCGGCGTGAACCGGTGATTGAGATTGATGCCGTACCGGAGATTCTTTTGCTTGGCCAGCGCGACCATTTCCTTGGCTTTTGCAATGTCGTTGGAAATCGGCTTCTCGCCGAGCACCGGAATACCGGCCGCCAGCAGTTCCATTGTTGGCACGTAATGATCGCCGCCGTTTTCGATACCGGCCGAGCACACGCTGACCGCGTCGATTGCAATCCCGGCCGCGAGTAAATCTTTGACCGAATAAAACGCCGGGCACCCGTACGCCGCCGCGGCTTTGTCGGCCCGTTCTTTGATAATGTCGCAGACCGCGACCAGCTGGCAGGCCGGATTAGCCTTGTAACAACGGGCGTGATTGTTACCAATCCCACCGAGCCCGACGACCGCCACGCGCAATGAAGATTTCATAGTACGGCAACAACTAGCATCCGCTGTAGCCATTGTCCATATTCCTTATACTTACCGTCGCAACGCCAATTTCAACGTGACAATTTGAAATGGCCGCACCGCAAACGTCACACCGCCATTGCGCCACGCGAGCTTGGATTCGTCTTCTTCGAGCAGATTGCAACGCGTCACCCGCTGGACCGGCAAGCCGCTCATCAACCGGATCTGCCCACGCGAACCGTGCGCTTCGTACAACCGCACGATAATGTGCTGAGAATCCTCGGCGCGCTTTACTGTGTCAATTATCACCGCCGGATTGTTGATACTAAAAAACGACCGCTCGCCAGCCGGCGCACTGGTATTCTGGATCAGCAACGGCACATTAAAAGCTCGTGCCGCTTGAATGACACCGCCGGTCCGCAAATCACCGGCGTGGGGCCACAACGCATACCGGAATTGATGCTGACCAATATCCGCAACCGGGTCCGGATTCTTCGGTGAGCGGAGCAAGGAAAGCTGCATGACGTTCCGGTAAGTCGCGTGGCCGTATTTGCAATCGTTGAATAGCGCCAACCCGCAACCCGGCTCACTCAAATCGGCCCACCGGTGCGCACAAACCTCGAAGCGGGCAAGGTCGTGACTCGTATTGAAATGCGTCGGGCGTTGGACGTGACCGAACTGGATTTCGTATGTCGCCAAGTCACTGCGAATCGTGGTTGGAAACTCAACTTTGAGCAGCTTTTGATTCTCGTTCCAGTCCGCCGTAGCCGCAAAGTCGAGGCGTGGCGCGACGGCATCGAGCGTGATGCGCTGGGTCAGCTGGCTCGTCGCGCTGAGGTTGAAGACAAACTCTACCGTGGCGCGCAATGGATGCCGCTCAACCACCCGGCAACTCTTGGCGCCGGCAATCTCGCGGCGTTTTTCGCGGTGGAATACATCCACATCCCACGCATCCCAGTTGTTCGGCACATCGTCAAACAGGACAAAATGATTGGCCTTGCCGGCAAGCGTTTCGCGACTGGTTCGTTTGTCTAACAAGCTGGTCACGTGACCAGTACGCTGGAGCACGGCGCGAATAAATTCATTTTCGAGCACAAAGCCGGTCTTGGTTTCGGTCAGCGTAACCGGTGCAGCAGTTTTGCCTGCCGGCGTTTGCACGGCGTAGCCCAGTGCCGGTGCGGTGACGATGGCTGGCTTGCCGGCAACAGTGACGATTTCCCGGCGCGGAAAGCCCAGCGTGTTAACGACAGCAACGCGTTCCTTGCCAGCCGGTAAGAGTTTAGCCAGCGCATCAGTGCGTAATTTCGTGCCGGTTGCGGCAATGACGGCGTAGTGCGCGGTGCTGTCCCGGTAGACTTCCTTGATCGACGAACCCGGAATAATGTCGTGGAATTGATTCAACAACACCAATTTCCAAAGCCGCGCCAGTTCGGACGCCGGATAACGGCCACCAGAAATCGTCGCGAGAAACTCGACATCGTGAAGCAAATCTTCACTGCGCCGGTTGGCGAGTTTGTTTTTGGCTTGCGTGGTGTAAGTGC
>JBAWWR010000063.1:0-14461 GCA_037146675.1 Verrucomicrobiota bacterium
ACATCACTTGGATGAGATTGAAGTTCTGAAAAATGTAGCCCACCTTCCGGCAGCGGAGCCATGCGAGTTCATACGGGTCGAGCTGGGCGATGTCCACCTGATCGATGTAGACTTTGCCGGCGCTTGGTTTGTCGAGGCCGCCAATCATGTTGAAGAACGTGCTCTTGCCGGAACCGGATGGTCCCATGATTGACATGTATTCGCCACGGCGGATGTCGAGCGTGACGCCACGCAATGCGTGGGTCTCGGATTCGCCCATCCGGTAAATCTTCTTCACGTCAACCGCACGGATGACATATTGCCCCTTGGCTGAATCACTAGCTTGGTGCAATGTTTCAGCGAGTCGAGTGGTCAAGCTCATACCGTGCTCCTCAAGGCCGAGGCTGGCACCATGCGCGCGGCAAACCGGGCCGGGTAGATTGCCGCCATCACTGCGAGCAATGTGCCAACGATGACGGCCATTGCGGCATACCCGAATAATCCGCCGTACGGCAGCGTGCCAAATACTAGGCCAAACCGGTACACAAATCCGTATGCGACCAGCGGCAATATCGCGCCGAGTATTGCGCCGAGTATTGAGCCGGCTAGGCCAATCAGCGAACTCTCAATCAAAAACAGCGTGCGAATGAAGCTAGACAAGGCGCCAAGACATTTCATCGTCCCGATTTCACGGAAGCGTTCGGTGACCGACATCAGGAGCGCATTGGCCACGCCGAACACGGTGACCAGTAGGGAAATTGTCACAATCCACCAATTGCGAAACTTGTCGGCTCGCGCTTGCCGGGCCTGTTTGGCGATTTGTTCCTCGCTCTCTTTTCCGAAAAACAGTTCCCGGCGCACTGTGGGTGCGGTATGGCCGGCATAAGTTCGGTCAGCCAACGAATCCAGTACGACGCTCTGGCTCATACCGGTAGTTAGTGTCGTGAGCGATGCCGGGCTATTGGTCTGATTACCGAGCACGATTCTCAAGACTGCGCCATCGCCCTCACGGACGTCGGCGGTGGCTTTGAGGTGCGAGACGAGAAGCTGTTCAACGGTTGAAAGATTTCCAAACGTTGAGATGGCAATGTGGCGGCCGGTGACGTCGCCGATTTCAGATTTCACCAGCGACAGCATTAAATTAACCGTGTTTCGTTGTTCGGATTCCTGCGCAATAGATTGCTTAATGAGCTGGCCGGTGAGGTTGCTCATTAAAAAGGCAATGCCCAGAACCACGCCCGAGACAGTCACTAATGACCGGCCGAACCGGATGCGAATCCCGCTCAGGGCGATTTGAAATGCCCGGCGGAACGGCAGCCTAACCTGTTTTCCAATCTGTTCCATTTGTTTTCTATTAAAACCGCGACGACGATACCGCAGACACGATTAAATTCACAGCGACACCGATTAACGCGATGAGGCCGACCCCGGTCGCATAGCCAGCCGCGAGGACGGGCATAATTTCCAGAAACCGTTTTTGTCCGAATTTCTTGTGATAGTAAAATTTACCAATAATCGCGCCCGCCACAATAAAGATGAATCCGTGCGGCATTGCGCCGACGCCTTGCACGAAACCGTAGACCGCCATTACCGGCAGGCTAAATGCCGATAGAAGAATGAACGCCACCATCGTAAACGAGAACGAGCTAGCGATGACGCCGGGATGCAGCGCTTGGTAGAAGAGTGGTTGTGCACCGCCGGTATCCAATGTGGCCGAGTAGAGCAGAACGGCGTTTTTGGCGTTGAGCTCCCACATTTTGTTGGCATATGGGAACAGGTCTGACGGAATTGCGCTCGAGTGCCAGATGAACGCCCAGAACACCAGACTGAGAATAAACGTCAGCGGCATCACCAAACATTCGGCTTTAACGTATGACCAAAAATTGGTGCCGGTAAGTTCGTGTGACCGGAATTGCTGCGCTGCTCCGCCGTAGTTTTCTACCGGGATTGGTGCGAGCCAGATTTCGACGCCCTTGTAGCCGGACAGAATGTATGCCGCTTCGCGAACAAATGGGATGTCAACGTGTTGTCCGACAATGCCGACCAGTCGCGCGTTGATGTAAGAAATCAATGGCGTATAGAGAAATGTAAAGAATACGAGGAACAAGACTGGGAACTTTGGCACCAACTGGTGACACACAAAGATCACGATTATCGAGCAGGCAATGTAAATTCCGACAGCCAACCACGGCGAAAAGTCGCCACGACCCGGTGGTGGCGCCCAGACGTTTTCGCGTTTCTCGCTCTTGTTTTCTGCCCGGCGCTTCTGCAATTCGCGGGCCTTGCGAATGACATCGCGGGTGGTTTGGTAAATCGAGATTATGGCGATAGCGGCAGTCACGCCGAGGCCAAAGCTCATCCAGAAATCCAGCGAGTTGGCAAACGTGGTGGAGACCGTGTCCATCCCTGGCTGCCAACGCGTCAGCACGCCCAGCCGGTAGAGGAGCGGATTCATAATTAACGTCAGCAAGATGGCGACCCCGGAACCGACGACTGCCCAAAATGGAATTACCATCCCGGCGATGATTAACCCCAAATCGATGACCACGCCCGTCGGTGTCGCCGGCAGAATGCTCTGGGTTAACGTCGTCATGTCGTACCACGGCAACGGAATTACTTGAATCGGTTTAGTTAGCAGCGAGCCGGTGATTAATGGAATTCCGATTTGCACGATTCCGAAAGCAATGCCGAGCATTGCACCGAGAGAAAAGACACGCCACTTCCACGTCGCCTTGCGTTCGCCGGACTCTGCCAAGGCCATCGCGCCTTGTGCACCGATGGCGGCGAACGGGAACGGGAGCCGTTCAATGTCGGAAGTCACGCGGAAGAAGAAATAGCCGAGCGTATAACTCTTCAGTCGGCCGATGATTGTCATGAACAAGATCAGCAGAATCGGCACAAACCAAGCCGGGTGGAATAAATTGCGCTGCATGATCGCGTCGCTGGTCGGTTGCGGTGCAAACCACGATGGGAATTTACCAAGCAAGCCGATGTCGCGCACCGCATCGCTCTGGATGAAATATTGCCGCCAGACAAGTTGTGCGAACGGACCGCCGACTGCCATTGAGCCGGCCACAGTCAGGAGGATGACGAGTTCCTGCTGGCTCAAGGTTCGCATCGCGCGCCGGCTGACTTCCGAGAAAATAATCAACGTTACCCACGCCGCCGCGATGCCACCGCCGGTCATCAAGCCGAGGTAAATTGCGCCCGGCATCATCAACAGCCCGCAGAAAAATGCCCCAGCGACGGCCACCCAGGTGAAACCGTTTTTGAATTCCGTTGGCGTCTCCAGGACGGATCGGTAGATCTCTAATTCCTTATCAAGTACGATCGGTTTTTTCGCGTCAGGCATGCGAGTCCTCCTTGGCGGCAAAATTATTTAACAGACGGCTGGCTTCGGTAAACATTTCTTTGCGTTCCGCATCCGTCGTCGCGCGCCAGTTCAGAAATTGTTTGCGCAATACGCTGAGAAATGGCCGCAGCGTCCGGTTCCAGCCGGCAGTGTGGCCGCTCAAGCGCGTTAATGTGATCCGAGCGATATACTCGCCGGTTTCGGGATCGGTCGGCAGCGAAATTTCCATTCGTTGCGAAACACCGAGATCGTACGGCTTCAGCCAGACTGTGCTGGCCACTGCCGGCACGAGATCTGTTTCGCCGTTAAACTGGATGGCCGGTGGCGAACAATAGAATGGTCCGGAACTGCCGGCGCCATTTGAATCCAGCCAACGTTGGAAATAGCTAATCACAGCCACTCTGTCGTGGGCGGTGAACGTGAATGGCAGGTTGAATGTCATTACGTCGCCGTCGGCTTCCGGCACCGCCCAGCTCTTGATTTCCGACGGGGCCGCCAGCCGGGCGGCATCGCGTGCCGGGATGATGGTCGAGAGCAAAACCGAGCCCATGATGGCCAACGACGCGTAAATGGTTTCAATCGAGCTGTAATCCATGTTCAAGCCGCCGGTAAAGTTGAGCACCGTCAACAAGCGGCCAGTTCCTTGACTCAAGATGTAACCGAGGACCGCACCGACGACCGCATACACGCACGCTTCCGCCATGAACATAAAGAACACGTGGTTGGGTGCGATGCCAACGGCGTTATAGACGTAGATTTCGCTGCGGCGTTCATAGACCGACCCGCGCATTGTGCTGAACACAGTCAGCGCGGCGATGATGATTGGGACGAGCAACTCCAATAAGCCGGCAAACGATGTGGCCCGTTGCCGTGAGCCATAGTAGGCGACGCCGTCGATGGCGTAATACGCCGGCTTGCCGATACGTTCGAGATAGCTGAGCACCAGCCGGCGTTGGGTCCGGTAATCTAAGGCAGGATACGCCTCTTTCTGGTCAACCTTAAGCTTGTAAGCGGTTTTCGGAAAACCAACCAAGCACGCGGCGGCAATTTGGCGTCCGCCGGTTGCTGGCAAAGCATTTACTAGAATCACTTGTGTTGCCGGCAGGCGACCGGTATCCGGTGGAATCAATGCGGTGCCGTCGGAGGAGGCGCCGAAATTTTGTACGCTATTAGCATCGTACGGCAGAATCGACTGACCATCCAAGCCTTGCACCTTTGCCAGCTCCGCCGAGTCGATGATGCCTTGGACTTCAAATTCGACATCATTGATATTTACAATCAACGGCCACTGATTGACATCTTCAGAGGTCACTCCAAGTTCGCGGGCCAACGTGTCCGGCAGAATAACTAAATTCTTCGCTTTGTAACCGGTACGTTGGGCCTCGAGCCGTTCGACGCGAGTTTCTGGTGAGCGCGGGAACCAACCTTTTTTGGTATTAAGCAGGCGATCAATGCCGGTGAACAGCGGTTCGTTCCACTCCATTTGCACGGCAGCGGTGACATGGCTACGTTTTTTGAGTTTTTCGCCGCCAACTGTGAATTCCCGGTCGATGGTGATTTCGGTGCTGTTCGCCGTCGCACTTGCCATCTGAAGCGCCGGCACCATCCAGCGGTGGACGGTGACTGGATAACGGGTTCCGTAGAGCTGGCGGATATTGGCTTCCTGCGCGGCATCCAACGACTGGAAGTTCGGATCGCGAATCATCAACCCATTCCAGGTCGAGCGCCCGGTCGGTTGCTCGACGTTGACGAGGTCGTTGGAGACGGACGTGAAACAAATCATTACGAATGTAATCAGCACCAGCGTGGCGCAAGTTAACCCGGTCCGGATTTTGCGCCGGCGCATATTGTTTAAGCCGAGCATGAACGCCGTGCCGATCACGCCGCCGCGGCTGATGTCAGCACCATCGACGCGGCCTTCTTTGCGGCGCAGGTCCTTGAGGTTCTGCTTGAACTTGCCACCGACCATCATCGTCACGAGAAACGTCAGCAATAAAATTATGAATCCGAGCAAGATCATGAGCGACGAGCGCACCATTTGAAATGCCGGATGAAATTGTTGCAAGAGGGTGAACACAACGAGGAAAATTCCGCCGCTGGCAACCAATTGTTTGCGAATGTCAGTGAAACCAAAAATTAGTTTCTCAGCGAAAAACACGAATGGCACGAGCAGGCCCAGGTACCAGAGAATGCCCACCACCGCCTGTGAGACGCGCGAGCGAATCACCGGATGATTGTTGATGGCATACGCAAAGCTCGCGCCGGCAGAATTGATCGCACCCGCAGGATCGTTTTGCTGGAGTTTCTCGTGCGCATCGGCGAGCCAATTTGTGCCGTGTTCGTGGAAGCTGCGCATTTGCTCGTCAACCATGCCGAACCGTTCCTGAAGACGAAGGCGTTTTTCGTTGGTCCGCAAGATCGACGCTGCCGCATCCAGTGCCGGCATCGTCAGCGCTTCAGTGTCAGCAGCGAGATAGCCACGACCATATGCCTCGGGTTCGTCAGGCTTGATTGCCGCAGTCTCATCAACATTCAGCATGAACGCCCGGTCGGTCAGCAGTTCTTTGTTGTTCGCCGCGCCATCGAGCAGGGCGATATAAAATTTCAGGTCCGGTTCGAGAAACGCCGTGGCACCAATAAAGTTGCACCGTGCCGGCCCGGAAAACCCAAGATTATCCACGTAAGCGACGCCCTTGAAAGCTTGCATTGTCTGCGGATTAATCCAGTTAAACAGCGAGACCGGTGCGCACCGGAACATCGAGAAATTAATCGGCTCAGCCGGATGCGGCCCGGTCGCGAGCGCGGCTTTGAGGGAGATGGTTTGCGAATTAAAGAGCGACTGACTGCTCGGCGAGGTGTCGTTGATGTATTCCGGCGCGCCCTGCGCATTGAACCGAATCGCCGTGGCCATAAACGAAGAACCCCAAGCGCTCAGGTCCGTCGCAAACTGCCGGTTAAATTCCCCATACGGATTGGCTTGCAGGATTGGAAACAACGCCACGCCACGTGTAACAGAGCGGCCGTAGTTCACAAACTGGGGCGTATATGCCCGCATAAAAGTCCGAGTGGCCATCCGGTGGCTGGGCACAACACTCGCCGCGCCGGCGTTGCCCAAGACCGTTCCGCGCACGGTGTAAATTCCGAACTGTACCGGCGGGATTTGTTTGAATGGCACCTGACCTGACGCCAGTGCGAGAATCGTTCGCCCGAGCGCCGGCACCTGTTGGTGGAGCGCAGTGGTAGATAAGCCGTCCCACGTGTCCTCTGGTGTGCCGACTTTCGGCGGAAAGAAGGACGCGTTGACTGCCGAGAACGCCATCCGACCGCACCGGAACCAGATTGCCGCTTCACCTTCGCCGTAGTTGGGGTTGATCGGACAGGGATATTCGCGGGAACCGGTCGCGTCCCGCGAACCCCAATGAATCACGCGGAAAGATGATTTCGCAAGCAGGGCATTCGCCAAATCGCTAATCTGCGGCTCGACAATCGCTCCCGGCTTTTCCAGTCCGGCTGCTAACGCGAGGTTTGGCGAGGCAGTCCGCCCGCCGGAACATAAATCGAGGTTGAGCGTCAATGTCCGCTCGTAGCCGGCAAACAGTTTTTGCACCGCAATGGAATCAGCGAACTGCGCGAGCTGGTTTTGGTGGTACGCCAGACGGGTTGCAAAGACAGCCTTAGCTTTCGCGAGGTAATCCCACTTGGTAAACTCCGGCCGCTTTACCAATTCTTCGACTGTCAGTCCCATTAGATTGGCGGCTGCGTTGTCGTTGGCTTGCGCCGCAATATACGCCTGCAAAAGCGGGTGTGTGTTTTCCGCTCGCGCCCGGTCTTGGTCAGACGCGCCGGCGTTGTTGAAGCCATCGCGGAAGACCGGCTTGCCGGCGCGGATGTACGCAAGCTTGGCGGCGAGCATTTTATTGCGCTGGTCGAGGTTAATTTCGCCGGCAATCAGCTTGAACGCGGCCCGGAACCAAGTGGCAAATTGCGGGTTCGTCAACGCCCACGGTTTACCGGCGGTCAAGTGCTCGCAAATCACCAACGCTTGCTTGGTGTATTCAAGTTGTTGCGCCTGCTCGCTGTGTTGTTGTGCAAGCGACCGGTATTCCGGACGCGTTTTTGTAAATGTCTCAACCGCCTCCATCAGGCGGCAGGCACCGGTCATCCCTTGCGCGTGACCGGCGGTGGCGATGAACACCACGTCGCGTTCGAGCTTGCCACGGTACGGCGCCAGCGCTTTGGCAAATTCCAAAAGCGCCGCGAGTGACAAGGATTCCTCTGCGCCCGGCGCTAATTCAGGCACCACCGAACTGCTGTCGTAATATGCCGTGACCACCAGCGCCTCGTGCGTCGTGCCTTTGCCGGGCAAGACGCCGATGATGTTGCGCGCTTTTTTGGGTTGCCACGTCACTTTGCAGCGAATGGTGATTTGCTGACCGGCGAATTTTTCAATCGGACCGCGCGCAACGAACCGTGGATAGGCCACCTCAGTTCCGCTAAACAATTTCTGCCACGCTGCCGGCACGTCGGGATTGGCGCGCTGTGCCTTGGCGACGTCATCCTCGCGTGCGATAAGTGCGCGCACGCCGACGTTGGCCGGCGTCAACCAGTCGAGTTGGTCGTTGATAAACGTCAGCAATATCGTCTCGCGCGGATTGTTGCCGGCAAGCAACGTCAGGTCGGTAGTTTCGGTTTCAACCAGCCGCGCTGTGATTCCGGCTGCCGGTAAGACCGTCGGCATCAGGCCTGCCGGTTCAAGCGGATACAGTTCCACTCCCGGCAGCGGTTGACCGTCGGCGCCTAGAATTTTGCACTCTTCAGTTTCCGGTACGACTACATCGAATGCCTGTGGCTGGATGTCGAGGCCGGCAGCTTGGAACGCCGTTTCAATTAGTTTTTCCGTCCGGTAAAAACCCGGGCTGCCGGTTGATCGGCCCACTTGCCGTTCACCCGGCTGGACGCTGGCCGTGGCAATCTGGGCGATCCGTGCGTCAAAGTTGGTTGTTGTTAGATTGTTGAGTAGCTGCTCTTCGGAGTAATTGCCTTGGTATGGTGCGCGATGCATCCGGTGCGCCGGTTCGGCAAACCAGACAAAAAACATGAGCAGACCTAGCCCAGCCAGCAGGAATAGTCCTGCTACCAGCCACTGATCAACCCGGGAGATTGCTTTCTGATTTTTCAAGGCATCTTCGCGTAGATATCCAGCACGCCATGCATGCGCAGGTAAATTCCGACCACATCAAACAAAATAATCGAAGTCACGCACGCCAAAAACATTCCGACGCACATTGGCACCAGGCCGCGCCGCACAATCTGGGCGCCGCCGATTCTAAATACGACCAACCGCGCCAGCCACGCCAAGAACAGCGTGAACCAGACGTTCCGCATGAAAAAGCTAGACGCGAGAACATAGCCAAGCGGATGAAACGGAAACCACATGAATTTCATCCGCATGAAAGCGAACCCGCCGGTAATGCCGGCGCCGATGGCCAATCCTTTGGCGTCGAGGTTGCGGCTAATATTCAGTGGCTGCGCTTCGGGATTCTTGCCGATGGTGCCGGCCGCCAGCGCGCGATCTGCATTGGCATCAACCGGCCGGAAATGATTGAAGTACCAATTTTGTTCGTAGGGATAGATTGTCTTGAGATTGTTGATTCCGAAGCCATACATCCAGCACAGCAGCGCAAAGCCGCCGATGAGCAGGCCGCCGACTAATCCGAGTGTTAATCCGGCGCCGATATCGCGCGGGCGCACCTTGAAATGCCGGCCGAGCTCCATCATTTCCACCTGCACCGGCGCGATCAACAAAAAGACCGTGGTGCACATGAACCCGCCAGCTAGTGTCGCGACGAGCATCGCGGTTGATTTAAACACTGCAATCCCGCCGAGCGCCGCCATAAATTGAAAACCCAAATACGGGGTCAACGAACCCATCGGCGCGCCGCATTCTGCGCGAATCTTGCTCGCGGCAAAGCCGCACAACAGCATGTAGCCAAAAAACAGCAAGCTCGCCACCGCGCCCATCTTCGTCCACCAACCCCAGCCGAGCAATATAAGTAGCGAGCCCAGTATCAACAGCAACGCCGTCCGGTAGGAGACGACTTCCGATTCCGAATCTGCCGGCGCGCCGGCCCGGCGAAACACGAGACGGAATACCTTTACCAGATGATGGCGCCCAACGACGACCGCTAACAGAGCATACGCGATGAAGCCGCCCATTCCCTGTTGGGATTCCCATGGGTAACCGGGAAACCGGTTGAGGTTGAAGGCGCGGCCAAACAAGTTCCACAATTGAAAAATCAGGAACATCGACCACAACGACAGGAGGATGTCGGTTTCAATCAATAAGGCAATTGCCAAGACGCACAGCGACAATCCGATTGGGCTGCCCAGACCGATGCCGACATTGTTTAAATACGCCTTCAGCACTGGGCTGTTCACGTAACTCTGGAACGACATCGAGTCCACTGCCGGTGATGGCACTTGCGGGATGTAGAAGTGGAGACCTTTCAGTAGCGCCAGAAATAATGTGATACCGAACCCGGCCCACATCACTCCGTTGCGGAAGATTGGCCGAATCGTCTTGCCGGCGGGCGTTGTCGTTTCTTCAAACAAAGCCTTCGGCAGAATCGTCAACGGAAACGTAAAGCGTTCGTGTTCCACCCATTGCTTGCGCATCAGTACGTTCAGGCCGAGAAAACCCATAAACAAACCGGCAACGAGCGTGCCCCACGCAATTGCCGGCTGTTTCCACTGGTGCAATGGAATGAAGCCGGTCAGAAGATATTTCAGACCGGCTGGGCTCAAAAGACGGTCCGGGCGGACAATGGTAAAATTGCGTTCACTCTGATCAAGTTTGGCGAGTTCGCTTGCGGTCACCACGCGCCGACCGGCGTACGCGCCTTCGACAGCCTCGACGTTAAAGAACTCGATGTCCTGCAGCGTGAGCTTGCCGGCGCCGGTGAGACCGATCTGGAACGTTAGCCGGCTTTTCAAATCTGTCGGAATCTTGACCGGATTGAGGCCGACTCGTTCAAAACCACCCGGCAAGGCGAATGTCGGGCGCGTTTCCGAAGCGCTGATCAACAGCGGTTGTACCGGGCCGTCATCCGCCTGCATTTTTACGAAGTAGCTCGAGCCTTTGCTAAAGCCAGTCGTCTTGACCAGCGCGGAAAACAAAAACATCTCGCCCGGCACCAATACTTCCCGACCGTTTTCATCGTACCGGTTCACCGTCCACTCGAGCGCGGGCCGTGAGGTGGCGGTGCCATCGCCGGCGAGTACGGGACTCGGGCGCACATCGCCGTTTTGCACTTTGGCATCTTCCCAAGTCACACTGCCGCCGCCAACCGGCGTGTAACCATCAAGCTTGTTTCGGAAGCGGTTGTTTGGGCACAGATTGTCTCCGTGCGGCCACAACATCGGCGGCAGGCTCTGGTACGACTTGAAATCTTGGTTGTGCGGAATCGCCGCCATCAGCCCGAAGGCCCGGTGCCACATCCCTTGGGTCATCAATGGCGCCGCCAGCACCAGCGCCGTGTAGACCACGACCAATTCGGCTGTTACCAAGCGCAATGTGCTGCGGAATTTATAGAGCGCGCCGCAAATCACTAGCAACGCGCAAATGATGCCGGCAGCGCTATTGGGCGGCGAGTTTTCCGCGAGCGGGCCGCCAACGGTATTGTACAGCTCCTCGTACTCAATCCACACGCCCATCGCGAACAGCGCGACAATGGTCACGGCAACGGCGCGCAGTGTGAGCCCGCGATTTGAATGTTGATTGGAATCAGCCGGCACGAAATCAGTCCCTAAACTTACGCAATCTGTTTGCCAAGAAACTCGCCTGTTTGCAACACCCTTCGCTTCTTGGAATTTGTGACTATGTACCAATCTATATGCTCGAACCAAGATTTTTCTTACTCAAACTGGATGAATTTGATTTTGATTGTCTCACGATGCGGCCGGGTGTAGGTTCTGAGTGTGGGTTTTAGAAACGAACTAAAGCACCGGTCTGAATCCGGAACGCGTGGGTTATCCCGCCGGACCGGCGCGGTAGGTTTTACGCTGATCGAGCTATTGGCGGTCGTAGTGGTGATTTTGATCTTAACCGGGTTGGTGATTCGCGTGGCCGGTTATGCTCAATACCGGATGGCGGTTTCCACCACTAAAGCCCAGCTCGCCACCATCCAAGCCGCGCTGGAGATGTACAAAGCCGACTGGGGTTACTATCCAATAACTAATCCCGTGCGGCTCTCGGCTCCTGGTGACCAGCAGGCTTCCAATAATTTCATTTTGTATTATACGCTGTCGGCTGCGAATTCTTATAGTTATAGCAATTTTGCTGGATATCCTGTTACCTACACTAGTGTCGCTCGGACGGGTCGCAAAACTTACCTACGATTTTCCGCCACACAGATCCGCACTAACTTCTCGACCCAATACTACAACTCTGGTGCGAACGTGACCAGCCAGTTGGAAACTGCAGTCCTGAATATCTACGACGCCTTTGGCCGTCCAATCGTTTACTACAACTCGCCAAAAACGGTGCTTGCTAACAGTGGCGGCATTATGTCCGGTCAGGTCAACCCCGCCATATACGACCTCTTTTCCTTCGGGCCGGATGGCTACACATACAGCGGAGTGGGATGGACCGGTGTTTGGACCAATCCGGCTGCGGTTACCGACGACATCACGGGTGGCGGTCGATGAAAGCTTTGCTAGCCAACCTGCTGGGCGCCATTGGTAAGTCTTTTACCTTGGTGGAGTTGCTGGTGGTAGTTGCCATCATCGGGGTGTTGGCGGCGCTGTTGTTACCAGCGGTTGGCACGGCTAAAGACCGCGCGAAGGCAGTCGTTTGTGCTCATAATGAAAAACGAATGGGTGAGGCCTTCAATAGTTATTTAAACGACAATCAAGGTTTCTACCCATACATCTACCCCACTTGTGCCAATACTACTAATAACAATACTATAGGTGGCTGTGCCTTAGGTGCTTATATTGCTGCTGCGGCAAGCGCACAATGCGCGTCGTCGCTAGGGTGGAATATTAATCTGGCTCAGTATTATGGATATTCAAAAGCCTCGTTTATCACGCGCATTGCTTTCAATATGTGTGCCGTCAATTGTGGTTGGGGTGGATGTGGTCCACCGGACTCGCAGATTTGCCAAGATATTGCAGGGTACGCGAAGTTTATGCAGTGCCCGTCGAATCCTTGGCAAATTTCCATGGGAACTCCTTGGACTTGTCAAGACCCCAATATGGTTGGCGGGTTTGCTCAGCCTGGTGGAGGAATGACTTGGCGTCTGTTTGCGACTACGTATGCCATGAATGGCGATGGATTTCCGGTCACTTTTGGCTCCGGAGTCTGCACAGATCCTACCGGCTTTAATAAGTGTGTGAATATGTCTGATATTAACCATCCTTCCAGTCTGGCGCTAATCGGCGAAATGCCGTGGAATCAGTGGATTGTCTCCAATCCTAATCCACCTAGTAGCTGGGGGTTGGCCTATTTACCTGGTCAGATTTATATGTCCGCGAGTGGTGTTGGGACAAATAACGGACCGGCTGCTACTCAATGGACGAATCTGACCCGCTACGCTTATTGCAATGGGAATATGGCTGCATGGCATGGGAATGGTATGAACACATTATTTACTGATGGTCATGTGGAGAAAGTCTCCCAAAGCACACTCCGGACTAACAGTGCGCAGTATTTAACAACCACCACTACTAGCTCGCCAGGTTGGCTGTTTTTTAACGACGGCAAGGCGCGAAATTGGTTTGCTGGCCAATTTCCGGGATACAACTTTCCACAGCGTTTCTAACGATTTTCATGCACCACAATCATCAGTCCGTTTCCAAACAAACCGGTTCCATCAGGTAGCGCAAGATAACTATGGCGATTTGGGATGAAATTAGAGACCGGAAGATTACCAGCACTATCGCTGTTGTTGTTCTACTTGTGGCACTGGTTTCCATCTGGGCGCAGACCCGGTCCACCACACTGAAGCCAAACCATTCCCTGCTAGCCGGCATCGGACAAGTGGCGGCTATGGAAACCGCAACAGCCGTACGCGACAACGGACAGATCGTAGTGGTAATCGACCGGAGCTACACGATTGACGGTGCGGCACAATTTGATGAGTGGCAGGCCTTTCAGCGCGAGGTGAAGAAATACAAAAGAATCAACCTCCTTGCACCGGTAATCGTGGAAGTCGATCCCAACGACGGCTCACCGGGATGTCCGAGTGGGATCTTTAAGGATCTCTTGGAACAATACGCCGATGTTGCTGCCATTGTGTTTTTCGTCAGTTTGCCGGATTTTGACTGGCTCCGTAAGAACCAACGAATTCCACAGCGCCTGCCGCCACATGTTATAGCGGTAGATACGGGACCATTGCCAGCGCGGGGTCACTACGACAGTTACTTTGCCAACGGCTATGTGACAATGTTGATCGCGGCGCGCCGTAGTGCGGCACCCGTTAAGCCAGGTGGGCCACAGACCGGGCGTGAGTGGTTTGACGCATACTATCAGGTGTTCACGCCGGCCAACTTCGAGTCCTTGACCGAGTAAGCAGGCGGCGCGTGGTTTACTCCATTTGGAATAGTATTTTACAAACATGTAATATCTGCTAGTGCTTGCGCATAGTTCGGGTTGGGGATTTCCCCGATAACAATCAAAGGAAAGCGGTGCCTTATGTTCACAGTCAATCGTGCGGTTTTGGCAGGAATCAGTTTGGCAATGGTGAGTTTCTCAATTTCGGCGCAGACTAATGCGCCGGCAGCGAAGGACGGCCCCATCTTTTCGTTGGAACAATTCGGACCGGTTAAGAGCGTCACTGACGCCGAGGCGACTTTCCAGAAAGCTTCGAAAGACATCATCGCGGCTGGCGGTGGCGTCATTATCATCCCCGCGCAAGCGGCGCCAACTTGGACTCCTCGGAACACTTCACAAGTTGAAAGGCGGACCCCGCCTGCTCCGGAGCAGACAAAAAGCTGGGGGCACGGGATTGGCGTGACCGTCGTGGATGCGCGCGGCACCAACCCCAAAATCTTGCCGCCGCCCACCACCGGCTTGACAATCAACCGGGTGCTGGACCTGCCCCAAGGCGAAAGTCTGGGATTCTGGGACTA
>JBAWWR010000064.1:0-14067 GCA_037146675.1 Verrucomicrobiota bacterium
CCGGTCGAGTGCGCCAAGGAATACGACCGGCAAGGCGCGGATGAACTAGTTTTTCTCGACATTACCGCCAGCCACGAAGGCCGGGCGACGATGATTGACGTGGTGGCGCGAACGGCCAGTGAATGTTTTATGCCACTGACAGTCGGCGGCGGGATTCGCACAGTTGAAGACATGCGCGCGATGCTCAAGGCCGGCGCTGACAAGACGAGCATCAATACGGCGGCAATTCTCAATCCCGATTTAGTTCGTGCCGGCGCGGAGCGATTTGGCAGCCAGTGCATCGTGGTGGCGATTGACGCCAAGCGGACCGGCACGAATCAATGGGGCGTGTTCACGCACGGCGGACGGAAGCCGACCGGGTTGGACGCGATTGCGTGGGCGCGGAAAGTGGCGGAACTTGGTGCCGGTGAAATTTTATTGACCAGCATGGATGCGGACGGCACAAAAGCTGGTTACGACGTGGCGTTGACTCGCGCGGTTAGCGAAGCGGTGTCAATTCCGGTGATTGCCAGCGGTGGTGCCGGCACATTGGCACATATGGCCGAGGTGCTCACGACTGGCAAGGCGGATGCGGTGTTGGCGGCGAGTGTGTTTCATTTTGGCGAGTACAAGGTGGCCGATGTGAAGGAGTTCTTAAAAACAAAAGGAATCGAAGTGCGATTATGAATATTGTTGATGAATTAAAATATGACTCGAATGGCCTAATCCCGGCGGTGGTGCAGGAACACGGCACCGGCCGCGTGGTGATGGTGGCGTGGATGAACAAGGAATCACTCACCAAGACACTCGAATGTGGCGAGATGGTTTATTGGAGCCGGTCCCGCAAAGAAATCTGGCACAAAGGCGCGACCAGCGGCCACACGCAAAAAGTCAAAGATATGGCGTTCGACTGCGACAAGGATTGCCTACTCTTCCAAGTCGTCCAAGCCGGCGCCGCGTGCCACGACGGTTTCAAATCCTGCTTCTACCGGAGCTACATCAACGGCGAGGTAAAAGTTACTGAGTCGCGTCTCGTGGACCCGGCAACCGTGTACAAAAAGAAATGACCATCACGCCGTCCAAAATCGAATTCGTCAAGCTCGCGCAGCAAGGCAACCTGATCCCGGTCTACGCCGAAGTTCTGGCTGACGCCGAGACGCCGGTCTCCGCCTACCAGAAACTGCAAAAGACTGGGCCGTCGTTCCTGCTCGAATCGGTTGAAGGTGGCGAAAATGTCAACCGGTATTCCTTCCTCGGCGCCAACCCGCGCACCGTTATCCGCGTCGCGAAAAGCGATACCGACGCGCTCCGGCAAGTGGAAGTGGAAATGGCGAAGTTCAAGCCGGTCACCGTGCCGGGCTTGCCGCGGTTTACCGGTGGCGCGGTCGGCTTTCTCGGCTACGAATACATTCACCAGATCGAGCCGTCCGTGCCGCAACCGGCACGCGACGAATTGGGCACACCGGCGTTGTGCTTCATGATTACGGATTCGATTTTGATTTTTGACCGCGTCAGCCAAACCATCAAAGTCGTCTCAAACGCCCACGTCGAAGCCGGTAAGGCCGAAGCCGCTTACGACCAAGCTGTCGCGCAAATTGAGCGGCTCATCGCGCAACTAGCGCAGCCCATTCCGCAGCGCCCGCTAGAATTTCAACGCGACCCGGCGTTACCGGCGGTGAACTCCAATCTGACCCGGCCGCGCTACACGGAAATGATCGCCAGCGCGCAGGAATACATCAAATCCGGCGACATCATTCAGGTCGTGCTCGGCCAACGGTTCGAGACCAAAACGAAGGCCGCGCCGCTCGACATTTACCGGGCGTTGCGCTCGATCAATCCATCGCCGTACATGTTCCTGCTCGATTTCGGCGATTTCCAACTGGTCGGCGCGTCACCGGAAGTTCACGTCCGCTGCGAAGACCGGCACGTCGAGATCCGCCCGATTGCCGGCACGCGGTGGCGCGGCAAAACGACGGACGAAGATCTCCGGCTCGAAAAAGAATTGCTCGCCGATGAAAAGGAACGCGCCGAACATTTGATGCTGGTGGATCTCGCCCGCAACGACATTGGCCGTGTCTGCGATTTCGGCAGCGTGAAAGTTGATGAGTTCATGGCCATCGAGCGCTACTCGCATGTCATGCACATCGTCTCGAATGTCACCGGCAACCTGCAAGGCGACCGCAACGTCTACGACTTAATGCGCGCGACTTTCCCGGCCGGCACTGTCAGCGGTGCACCGAAAATCCGCGCCATGCAAATTATCAGCGAACTCGAAGCCACGCAACGCGGCCCGTATGCCGGCGCAGTCGGCTACTTCGGATTCACCGGCAACCTCGACAGTTGCATCACGCTTCGCACCGCGCTCCTGAAAAACGGCACCGCCTACGTCCAAGCCGGCGGCGGCATTGTCGCCGACAGCGATGCCGGCTCAGAGTTCAACGAGACGGTGAACAAATCCAAAGCCATGCTTAAAGCCATCGCGCTGGCGGAAACGTTCCGGTAGGCGCGCCGGTTACCGACAAGACGGTTGTCATGCTGAGCTTATCGAAGTATCGCTGATCGGTTAGAATAGCTGGTAACGCTGAAAGGAGGGTAAATGGACATCACCTTTAGTTGCAACAAGTGTGGACAACATGTCGTGATTGACGAAGCCGGGGCGGGAATGTTTGTCCAGTGTCCTAAGTGCGGGCAGTCGCTCGCAGTTCCAACAGTAGCCCTTCGGGCTGTTCCGTGGTTTGGTGCTCGTAAGATGGCTCGCTCTCTCTTGGGTGAGGTTCAACAACTTTCCGCCCAGCGTGATAAGCTACGCAAAGAATTTGACCGGCTTGGCATCCTTCCGAGCGCAGAATTTGAGGCTAAGAAGCAAGAGATTGCCAAGGCAATATTGCGACTTGAACAAGAACGTTCTTCCGTTGCGACTGAACTGCAAACAGTGAAGCTGCAACTCGAAGAAATTCGCAAGACCGTTGTTGTTACTGAAGAACTGGCGATGCTTCAGGAAGTTGGCGTCTACAAGTACCGGCATCCGCTAACTGATGCAGTAGCATACCAGCAGGAGCTTGCCAAACTCGAAGAGCAAATAAAGAGTATGGCCAAAACAGATGGTGGCGCCGTGCTCGCAACGACGGACTGGACAGTCAACGGTTCGGAAGCAAAGGGGCGCGTAATGGTCCGAGATACTTCGAGATTGCTGCTGCGCGCATTCAACGCCGAGGCGGACAATCTCGTGCGAGGACTCAAGCCTTATAAGCTCGACGCTGCTATCGACCGGCTCAAGAAGGTTGCTGACACAATCGAACGACTGGGCAAGACGATGTCTATCCGAGTAGCGCCATTATACTACACGCTGCGTGTCCGTGAACTCGAACTCACAGCGGACTTCCTGCAAAAGCAAGCTGTGGAGAAGGAGGCCGAGCGCCTCGAGCGAGAGCGACTCCGCGAGGAGCGGAAGGTTCAGCTAGAGATCGAGCGCGAGCGAGAACGGCTCGAGAAGGAGCGCCAGCACTACAACAACGCTCTCGAGGTGATTGTCGCGAAGGGTGACGAAGAAGGCGCAGCGCGATTGCGTGAACAACTGAAGGATGTACAGCGAGCCATCGAGGACGTGGACTATCGAGAGGCCAATATTCGCGCCGGATACGTCTATGTTATTTCCAATATCGGTTCTTTCGGAGAGAGCATGGTGAAAGTCGGTATGACGCGCCGGCTGGATCCGATGGACCGGATCCGCGAGTTGAGTGACGCTTCTGTGCCGTTCAACTTCGATGTTCACGCGATGTTTTTCTCTAAAGACGCTGTGGGCATCGAGGCCACGATGCACGAACGTCTAGCCAATATGCGCGTCAACACTGTGAATCGGCGCCGTGAATTTTTCCGTACAACGCCACTCGAGGCAAAGACGCACTTGGCGACTTTAGCAGGTGAATTATTAGAGTTTAGAGATGAACCAGAAGCTCTTGAATATAGACAAAGCATCCGGATATCTGCCATAGCCAGCAAACTACCGCCACATCAAACAACCGAATGATCTGGTTAATAATTGTTATGCCGACACGATAGCGGAACTTTACAATAAGCCAGTCTTACCGGTTCTTTTCGAGCCAATTGCGGATGTCGCGGACCATTGCTGAATCAGAAACGTGGTACTGCTTTGCCAGCTTGCGTTTCGACCGGGTCTTGGCCAACATGGTTGCATGGCTGCTTACAATGAGCGATTGCGCCCACAGTTTCATTTTACCGCCCTGACCGGTTGGTTGAACGATCCGAACGGTTTGGTGTTCTACGCCGGCGAGTATCATCTTTTTTACCAGCACAACCCGCACGGGACAAAGTGGGGCAACATGACGTGGGGGCATGCGGTCAGCCGCGATCTGATCCATTGGGAACCGCTGCCGCTCGCCATCCTGCCCGACGCCCGCGGGCACGCGTTTTCCGGCTCGGCGGTGGTCGATTGGCAAAACAGTGCCGGCTTCGGTCACGAAGCATTACTCGCATTTTACACCGCGGCCGGCGACCAAGTGACACCAGCGCAGCCATGCACGCAATGTCTCGCATCCAGCACCGACCGCGGCCGAACATGGACGAAGTTTGCCGGCAACCCAATTCTGAACGAAGTTACTACCGGCAATCGCGATCCAAAAGTCTTCTGGCACGCGCCTAGTCAGCGCTGGGTCATGGCCTTGTACGTCGGCGTGGCCGGCTTGCACACGATTCAGTTTTTCACCTCCACTGATTTGAAGCAGTGGCAGTGGCGGAGCACGCTTGATGGGTTTTATGAATGCCCGGACATTTTTGAGTTGGCTGGCCAGTGGGTGCTATTTGGCGCGGATGGCCGGTATGTGGTGGGCGCGTTCGATGGAGAACGGTTCACCGTGGCTAGCGACAAACATAGCAGCGATTTGGGCGCGAACTTTTATGCCGCGCAGACTTTCAATGATATTTCCGCATCCGATGGCCGGCGGATTCTCATTGGCTGGATGCGCGACGGCCACTATCCCGGCATGCCATTTAACCAGCAAATGACTTTCCCTTGTGATCTGGCGCTGCGGGACGGTCGGCTCTGCAAATGGCCGGTCCGTGAGATCGCCACGCTCCACGAAAAATCCTACGACACGCCGGAGCTCGAGGGTGAACTATTCGACATCGAAGCTGAAGTCGAACCCGGTAATGCTTTGGAATGCGGCTTCGATGTTCGCGGATATTCTGTCCGGTATATCGTTGGCGATCAGAATTTATTCAGTGGCAACCAATGTGTTCGTCTTCCGCTGGAGAATGGGCGGTTCCGGATTCGGTTATTAGTGGATCGTACATCCATTGAAGTTTTTGGTAACAACGGTCACGTGACGTTTTCTTCCTGCTTCCTGCCAAGTCCAAACAATCAACGGGTGTCATTCGTCACTACCGGCGGTCAAGCCAGACTGATCTCGTTCGTCGCTAGGAAACTGCAGTCCGCTTGGAACAACAATCCACTGCGCCGGTAACTACCGGTTCTTGTCGAGCCAGTCGCGGATGTCGCGCGCCATTGGGGAATTCGGAACGATGCGTAGGTAGGCGTCGTAATGTTGCCGGGCTTTGGCACGCGTGACCGGGTCGCGGGCGTATAATGTCGCGGCGGTGAGGCGGACAGACGGCTCGTTCGGATTGAGGTCTAGAATCTTTTCGTACTGCGCCAGTGCGTCCACGATGAATCCTTGTTGCTGCAATAAAATTGCGTAGTTGAACCGGGCGTCCCGGAAATCCGGTTGCGCGGCGAGCGCTAGTTCGTAGTTATCGAACGCTTTGTCTGGCTGATTCGAGTCCCGGTAGGCGATGCCAAGATTGTAATACGCTTGGGCGAATGCCGGGTCGGCGGCGATGGCTTTGGCGTAGGCGGCGATGGCGGCCGGCAGCTTGGTTTGTTGCTGCTTGGCAATGCCGTCGTTAAAAAATGTTTTGGCGGCGGCGCGGTCACCGGTCTTGAGCGTGGCAACGGTTACCGGCACACGGCGCGGCACGACCACCGTCTTTGGTGTGGCCGGCGGCGTGCTGACCGGTTTCGGCGTTTCAACCACCGGTAAGACTTGAAGCGGCGCGGCGGCGAGGGCCGGTGGTTCCGGCAACTTCGTTGGCGCGGCAATTTGTTCGGCTGGTTTCGCCGGCGTGACCGGCTTTGGCGCGAGATAATATTGTTCGAGGATGGCGAGGTTTTGCCGGGCGGTAGCGTGTTGCAGGTCGAGGCGCGCGGCGGCTTCGAGGTGCGTTTTAGCCAGCCTGGCGTTGCCCAGATGCGTTTCGATGACGCCGAGGGCGTTCTGAATCTCGGCGGTATTCTGGTCGGAGAGTTTTTCGAAGGCTGGCTTGGCTTTCAGCCAGTCGCCGTCTTGAATATAAGCACGGCCGAGTTGTAGGTGGACGCTGGGCGGACAGTTGGCAGCTTGGGCGAGTTGCCGGAGTAGCGGTATGGCTTGCGCTGGTTGCTTGGCTTCGAGGTAAGCGGCGGCGAGATTGTACCGGGCAGCGTTGTGACTGGCATCGAGTTTCAACGCTTCTTGAAATGCGGCAATGGCAGTCCCAATGTCACTATTTTGCAGGCGGCTGGCACCAAGGAAATTCCAGAGTTGCGCGGTCGGGGTGCCGGTTTTGAGCGCCTGCTCGAAGCAGACGGCGGCGCGGGCGAAGTCGTCATCTTTGAAATACGCCAACCCAGTTTCGAAGCTTTTCGATGGCGACCGGCTACAGGCGGTCGCGCCGGCAAGGGCAACAATAATTAAAAATCTTCTCATGTGCGAACGTGACAAAGCTTGCCGGGCATCTTATAGTTGCCGGAGATTTACGCAACAAAAATGACTGAATGGGACATTCAACCACGGGCAAGCGCCTGCACCGGCTGCCAGCAGGCGTTCACGGACAAGCAAGGCTATCACACTTTGCTGGCGCTGACGCCGGCGGGTTACGAACGCCGGGATCTGTGCGGCGCATGCTTTCCGACAACAGATCGGGCCAGCGTGTTGTCGTACTGGCAGGGCGAATTCAAAATGCCGGCACCGCCAGCACCGGAACCGATTCAGAAGGAAAACGCCGAAACATTGTTGCGGAAGCTGGTCGAGTCCACCGATCCAAGTCACGCGGCAGCCCGGTACATCTTGGCGGTGATGTTGGAACGCAAGAAACTCCTCAAGCACCGGGACACCGTCACCGATGCGCAGGGCAACGAATTACTGATTTACGAGCACGCACAGAGCGGCGAGTCGTTCACAGTGCCCGACCCGCACCTGCGACTCGACCAACTCGCCGAAGTCCAAGAACGCGTTGCGGAACTGCTTGCGCCGTCCGGTAACAAGCCGGCAACCGAACCGCCAGCCAGCGCCGCTACCTAATCTAAGTTTGGCCTTGAAAAAGGCTAGAAAGCGCGCCATTGTGTCACACGTTAGGTAACATGTGAAAAGCACTTTTCTCGACAAACTCATCGGTCGCATTGACCGAGTGGATCCGCAGAGCTTGCAAAGTTTTGTGCTGAAGCTTTCGCGGGAAAAGGGTTTTCTTGAAACGCTTTTTAACACCATCCAAGAAGGCATCATCGTCGCCGGGCGCGACGGTAAAATCAGCTACCTCAACGCCGCCGCCGCCGAGATGCTCGGCCTCGACCCGGAGCGGGCCGTCGGCGATCCGTTGGCCCGGCATCTGCGCGATCTGGATTGGAAGAAAATTTTCGCCGCCGATAAAAACGAGTGGAGCAAGGTGCTCGCACGCGAGTTGGAGGTGTTTTATCCCCGGCAACGTTTCTTGAGCTTTTACATCGTGCCGCTGGTGGACGAAGCCGACGACTCAGTAAACGGTATGGCGGTAATTCTCCGGGATGTCACCGAAGCCCGGCAACGCGCCGCGACGGCGCTGGAATCGGAAAAACTATCCGCGCTGACGTTGCTCGCTGCCGGTGTCGCGCACGAACTCGGCAATCCGCTGAACTCGCTGAATATTCATCTCCAACTGATGGAGCGCGAGCTGAAAAGCTTGCCGGCAGCAAAGGCGAGCCGGCTCCGAAAAGATTTGGGCGTCGCGCGCGAGGAAATCGCCCGGCTGGACCGAATCATCAACCAATTTCTCCGCGCCATTCGCCCGACAAAACCGGATTTACAGCGGGCCGCCGTCAACGACATCGTGACCGAATCACTGGCGTTGCTGGAACGCGAGATCAAAGACCGTGATATTCTCGTCGAACTGGAACTGGCTGATGGTTTGCCGCAATGCCTTGTGGATCGAGCGCAGTTACAACAGGCGTTTTATAATTTGATCAAGAATGCGCTACAAGCGATGCGCGCCGGCGGCATCCTGCGCATCCGCACCGAAGCCGGCCCGGATCACGTGGCGGTGGCGTTCATGGACACCGGCCACGGCATTGCGCCGGAACACATCGGGCGGGTGTTTGAGCCGTATTTCACCACCAAAACCACCGGCACCGGCCTCGGCTTGATGATTGTCCAGCGTATCGTTCGCGAACACGGCGGCACGCTGGATGTCGAAAGCGATACCGGCCGTGGGACAACCGTCTGCCTGAAATTGCCGCTGACTGAAAAACGGACCCGGCTCCTCGCCGCCGGTAGTCATCATGAACGCCAATAAGCGCCCGACAATTTTAATTGTTGATGACGAACGATCGCAACGCGATGGTTTGCAGCGCGCGCTTGCCGACCGGTATGACGTGCTCGTCGCTGATGAAGTGCCGAAAGCGGCCAGCATTTTAGAGACCCAGCCGGTGGATGTGCTCCTGACGGATTTGCGGATGCCGGGTGACGACGGCTTGAAATTACTCCGCCGGGCCGGTTCGCTGAGCAATCCGCCGGTCAGCATCATGATGACGGCGTACGGCTCGATTGAAAACGCGGTGGAAGCGATGAAAGCCGGTGCGTACCACTACGTCACGAAGCCGGTGAATCTCGACGAGTTGGAACTGGTCATCGGCCGGGCGTTGAAGAGCCGGCAGATTGAAGTCGAGAATACCAACCTCCACGAACAGCTCGACCGGAAGTTCGGCCTCGAAAACCTCATCGGCCAATCGCCGGCAATGTTGCAGATGTTTGACATCATCCGGCAGGTTGCGCCATCGCGGGCATCGGTGTTGATTACCGGCGAGACCGGTACCGGTAAGGAGCTCGTGGCGCACGCCGTCCACAATCTCAGTCCGCGCAAAGCCGGGCCGTTCGTGGCGGTTCACGCGGCGGCATTGCCGACGACGTTGCTGGAGAGCGAATTATTTGGCCACGAGAAGGGCGCGTTCACCGGCGCGGTCGAGCGGCGGGTCGGCCGGTTTGAAATGGCCGATGGCGGGACGATTTTTCTGGATGAAGTTGGCGAATTGGAGCCGGCGATGCAGGTAAAACTGCTGCGGGTGCTCGAAGAACGGAAATTCGAGCGCGTCGGCGGCAACAAAACTATCGAGGTGGATGTGCGGTTGGTCGCGGCGACGAACCGGGATTTGAAGAAAATGGTGGCCGAGGGAAAATTCCGGGACGATTTGTTCTACCGGCTGAGCGTAGTGACAGTGACTCTGCCGCCGTTGCGCGAGCGCCGGGATGACGTACCATTGCTGGTCACGGCGTTCAACCGGCAATACAGCGCGGAGAATAACGCGCCGGTCCGTGAAATTACGCAGGAGGCCGTGAATCTATTGATGGCCTACGATTGGCCCGGCAATGTACGCGAGTTGCGGAATGCGGTGGAGCAGATGGTGGTGCTAGCGCGGGGCGACCGGCTGACGGTGCGGGACATCCCGGCAGCGATTCGGAGTGGTGCCGATTTGACGAAGATTTCCGTGGTCCGGCCAGGCATGACGATGACGGTGGAGGAAGCCGAGCGGCAGCTGATCGTGCAGGCGTTAAAAGAGACTGGCGGCAATCGCACGCACGCCGCCGACAAAATTGGTATGAGCCGGCGGACGTTGCACCGGAAACTGAAACGTTACCGGCTGGAAGATTTGTAGTAGTGGATGAGGTTTATGGTTTTACAGCAAAACTTGACCAACGGCTAATCGATAAGTAAGGTATATTCTCTTATGCGTAGAATCATTGTGATGTTGGGTATGGTGGGGTTGCTAGCAGCCTGCCGTTCGAACGAAACAATCTATCTTTCGCCGAAGGCATTCCAAGAGGTCTGCAAGGACGTCGGCGAACTAGAAACCAGCGGAGACGCTTCGAATACGCAAAAAAACGTGATCGGCGTTGGCATGCAAGTCAGCGTGGCGATTGCGGAAGATGCCTCACTGAATCGGGTCTATCCGGTGCCGCCGAATTGTATGTTGGATCTGGCGGCAGCCGGCCGGGTCAAGGTCTGCGGTTTGACTACGGATGAACTCGCCACGAAGATTAAGGCGACCTTGGAGCGCGACTATTTTACCCACGCGACGGTGACGGTGGCGATTGAAGGCACACAAGGCGGCGCGGCCGGCAGCTTTACAAACGGCGTTGTGTATGTGCTGGGCGAAGTGGGACGACCGGGGCCGCTGCAATTGCCGGCGATGGATGAGTCGTTCACGGTGACGAAGCTGATTATTGCCGCCGGCGGGTTCACAACATTTGCACAAGGCAGCCATGTGCGAATCATCCGGTATTGTGGTGGCGCGGAACGCAAATACGAAACCTTTGTGAATGTGGAACGAATCATGAAAAAAGGCGAGTTTGAGAGTGATATACCGGTGCGCCCCAATGATTGGGTGATTGTGCCGCAGAAGATGATTTCGTTCTTCTGATACAAGCCCCTGTTTTATGGCTAATCCAAACACCGAGACCAACGCCGAGTCGGTTGATATCAAAGAATATCTAGCCGTCTTGCTGAAACGCAAGTGGCTGGTGTTGGTCTGTTTTCTATTGAGCATGGCAGGCGTGACGGCGTTTTTGTTCACACGCCAACCGATCTACCGGGCCGCTGCCAAATTGTTTGTTTCGAATATGGGTGGGTTGCCGACCACGGATCTCATGGCCGAGCCTGATGCCACGTTTTACACGACGGCGATCGAAGTTATGCGCAGTCAGACCATGCTACGCCGGGTGCAAACACGGATGCACAAGATCCCGTCGGAAATGCGTGAAAACCTCACGGACATGAAGATCCTCAGGCTGTCAGGGGCCGACATTGTCTTAATCACCGTGGACAGTCCGTCAGTCGATTTTGCCCGCGATTTTGCCAATGCATTGTGTGACGAGTTTCTAAAATTCCGCGAAGAAGAACGTGCCAAGCGTCAGGAATCAGCCCTCCTGGGATTGACCCGCGAGATTAACCGTCTCTCCCAAGAACTTAAATCCGCCAACGAGCGCATCGTGGCGTATACCCGCCAGCAAGGCATCCCGATGCTGGAGCAAGATCCGCAATTGGGGCAGACCAAATACCTGCAAGTGATCCAAACCCTGAATCAGGCGGCGGTTGATCTGGCCAACGCGCAGACACGCAAGACCAGTCTGGATATCCAAGCTGACCCGGAGGCAATTGTGGCAATGCTGGCCGCCGAATCGAAAACCGCGCCGGCGACCGGCCTGCCGGTCAATCGAGCAGTGCCGGACAACCAGATTCTCAGCATTGGGTCGGCCGTGGAGATTCAAGTTGAGCAGGCGACAGGTTTAAACACCCGCACGACAGTCGGCCCGGACGGAATGATTAATTTTGGTCCGCTCGGCAAGGTCCAAGTTGCCGGTCTTACGTCGGCAACTTTGGCGACCAATCTCCAAATGCGCTTGGCGAAGGAGGCGCAGATTGCCTCGCCGGTGCGCATTATTAACGCGAACACAATGAACGCGTCCAACCGGGTGCTGCCATCGGACACCACGCCCAACCCGGCGTTGCAGCCGGTAGCTGGTAGTTCATTCCTTGGCAGCCTACCGGAACAACGCGCCGAACGTCTGTTTGGATTGGAAAGCCAATACCGCGAACTCAAAGAGCGCTTGGCTGAGATGATGAAGAGCTACCGCCCCAAGCATCCGGCCTTGTTGCAAGCGCAAAAAGCCCTGGAAGATCTTCAATCGCGACTGGATACCGAAATCTCCTACCTCCGCGAAAAGGCGGCCGCCGACTTGCGCTTGGCCAAAGAACGCTATCAGAAACTGCAGGAATCGCTCGATCCCATCAAGCAAGACGCCATGACCGCCAACGTGCGCCTGATGGAAATCAGCGCGTTGCGTAGCGACGCTGAGCGGGTGCGCACACTCTACAACACCTTGCTCGGGCAACTCCTGAAAATTGATGTTCTCGACCGCACCAGCAAAAACGTTACCGTTCTCGAATACGCAATCGTCGAAGACAACCCGGTCTATCCGCAGAAAATCAAAGGCCTACTCATGGCGGCCTTTGCCGGGTTAGGTCTCGGCTTGGCACTCGCCTTTTTCATCGAATACATTGATGACTCCATCAAGCTGGCCGAAGAAGTTGAGCGGGAATTGCAATTGCCATTTCTCGGCATGATTCCAGCCGCCCAGTGGAGCGCTAACGACCTTGTGGCCCACCGGCTCGATAAACTCAAACAACAAGGCGGCGTTGCCGAAGCCTACCGGGTGGTTCGCTCGGCGGTAATCTTCTCGATGCCGCGTGAAAAACTGCGCACCATCCTGCTGAGCAGTGCTGTTCCGCGTGAAGGCAAAACCACCACCTGCGTCAACCTCTCCATCGGCTTCGCGCAAAGTGAAGAGCGCACCCTGCTCGTCGATGCCGATTTGCGCCGCGGCGAAATCCACAAATACTTCAGCTTGCAACGTGGAAAAGGGCTGACCGAAATTCTGACCGGCGAAACCACACCCGACCAAGTCATCCAACCTACCGGCGTTTCGCGGCTCGACGTAATTACCTGCGGCACCTATCCGACTAATCCAGCTGAATTATTGCTCAGCCCGCGCTTGAAGGATTTCCTCGATTGGGCGCATAAAAACTATGATCGCATCATCTTTGACGGCCCGCCAATCATGGGTATTGCTGACAGCTCGATTCTGGGGGCCTTGGTGGATGGCGTCCTGTTTGTCATCTGGGCCGGCCGCACCTCGCGCCGGTATGTCCGCGTTGCCAAGCTGACTGCCGTCAGTCGTGGTGCGAAGATTTTCGGTTTCGTGCTCAACAACCTCGAACCCGGTCGCGTCGGCTACTACCACTACTATCCGTACTATTACAGCTACTACTCACACGGCTACAATTACGCCCGCAAGAACGAAGAGAAGGGCAAAGGCGGCGACATCAAAGGCATCGAAGTTCCGACCCCCGAGGGCGGCGAAGAAAATATCGACGACGTCTACTGACGCCGTTTATTTCGCGCCGGACAATTCCCGGCTGCGCCATGCCGCAGCGGCCACCGCTTCCCGAAAAATCCCCGGCAACTGCCGTTCCAACAGCACAGCGACCGCCGCTTCCGTAGTGCCACCCGGTGAAGTGACTTGGCGCCGTAGTTCCGCCGGTTCTGCCATGCTTTCCGCCAACAAGCGCCCCGCACCGGCAACTGTTTGAATCGCCAGTCGGCGCGCAATCGCCGGCGTAAGACCAGCAGAGATGCCGGCTTGGATTAAGGCTTCGGCTACCAAAAAAACATATGCCGGCCCGCTGCCGCTCAACGCCGTCACGGCATCAAGGTCTTTTTCTTCCACCGGCACGACAATGCCGACCGCCTCTAAAATCGCCGTGGCAGTCTGTAAATCTTCCAGCAGCGCAAATTTTCCGGCGCACAATGCCGCAGCGCCGGCACCGACCAAAGCCGGCGTGTTCGGCATCACGCGGATAACGCGCGCCTGACCGCCGAGTTCACGTTCCAGCCGATCCGTCGTGATGCCGGCAGCGATACTGATGATCAATGTTGCCGGCCGCGCACTGAGCGTTGCGAGCGCGGCGCTCATTTGCTGCGGTTTTACGGCGAGCACAACGATATCGGCTTGCCGGACGGCAGCGGCGTTGTCGGACTCGGTGAGAATATTGAATTGCCGGCGCAACAGCTCGAGCCGGTCCGGCCGCACATCGGTGGCAATGATTTGCTGGGGCGCGATAACCTGTTTGGCGAGCAAGCCGCGGATGAAGGCTTCCGCCATGTTGCCGGCACCGATGAACGTGATGGTTTTATTCTGTAGGCTCATATCGTTTTCGTTCTCCAAAAAT
>JBAWWR010000065.1:0-14038 GCA_037146675.1 Verrucomicrobiota bacterium
GAACCGACACCGATTTTCACCAAGTTCAATGTCGAAAAACAAATCGAGAACGCCTTCCGCCGGCAAGTCTGGTTGAAGAGTGGTGGCTATATCTGTATTGACGAGACCGAAGCACTCATTTCGGTTGATGTGAATACCGGTCGGCACAAGTCCCAAAAGGACTTAGAAACAACCATCGTCCAGACCAATCTCGAAGCCGCCGAAGAGATTTGCCGTCAAATGCGACTCCGCAACATTGGCGGTCTAATCGTAATTGACTTCATCGATATGCGCAGCCGCGGCGACCAGCAGAAAGTGCTCAACCGCGTCCGCGATGGCGTCAAACGCGACAAAGCCAAGACGCGCATTCTGCCAATCTCGCAACTTGGCTTGATGGAAATGACCCGGCAGCGCCACAGCGAAAGCATGACCAGCGCCGTCTACGAAGATTGTCCGTATTGCAAAGGCAAGGGCATGGTCAAGAGCGCGCTCTCGATGTCCGTCGAAATCCAACGGAAGATCAGCGAAGTTCTCCGCCGTCTCAAAGAAGGCAAGCAAGATCAGCCGCACATCCGCATTTATGTCCACCCCGAAGTACTCAACCGGCTCCGGACGGAAGACGAAGCGTTGCTGCTTGAACTGGAAAAGAAACTCGCTGGCAAGCTCAGCTTCCGTGCCGACCCGACTTTCCACTTCGAACAATTCAAAGTCACCGACGCGATAACCGGCGCAGACCTCGGCTAAGCTGGATCAACGCGCACGCTCGACGCTGACCAGACACACGTCATCGGTGAACTCACCGGTGGCGGAGTACTGGCGGGTTTCTGCCAGCACATCGTCGAGCAGTTGCACGCCGGCAACGCCGGCACGACGGCGAACCGCAGCAAGCAACCGGTCAAGACCGAACTCTTGGCCGGCGGCGGATTCCACTTCATAAATTCCGTCGGTAAACAATAATAGCCGGTCGTGGACATCCAGCGTGATGTTGGTAGTGGTAAAAACTGCATCCCGCAGAATGCCGAGAGCGGGTGCGCGTTGTGCGCCGGTCAGCCGTTCGACTTGCCCAGTCGCAGCACGGATGACCAACGATGCCGGATGGCCGGCGTTGGCCAGCCGCAGCTGGCCGGTTGTTGCGTCTAGCACTCCGTAGCAAGCTGTAGCGAAAACCGTCGAGGAAACCGACTTAAGATTGGCCAACAACGCTTGATTAATCTGGTGGAGCAACTCGCTTGGGTCGTGCGCCAAGTCCCGGTATTTGTCCAACATCCCGCGCAAAATCGACGTTACCAACGCGGCGCGGATGCCGTGCCCCATCACGTCGCAGATTAGAACACCGGCTTCCACATCGGACACCGGTATGATGTCGAAGAAATCGCCACCCAACGTTGAGGCCGGCAGATACCGGTGCGCGAAGCGCAGTGCGCTCTGCCCGGTTGGCGCATACGCCGGGAAACAGGGATAATCCTGCTGAATGAATGTCTGATGGATTTCGCGGGCGAGGACTAAATCTTCCTGAATTTCATGATTCTTGACGCCGAGTTCCTCAGCATATTTTTCGAGTAATTCTTCCGCGCGCTTGCGTTCGGTAATATCGCGGGAAATACCGAACGTGCCGACAATTTTCCCACCCGTATCGCGCAACGGAATCTTAGTGGACGACGACCATGTGACTCGGCCATCGGGCCAAGTCTCCTTTTCCTCAATGTT
Organism: Verrucomicrobiota bacterium; assembly: GCA_037146675.1. Taxonomy (GTDB): domain Bacteria; phylum Verrucomicrobiota; class Verrucomicrobiia; order Palsa-1439; family Palsa-1439; genus CAINDI01. The sequence goes on from JBAWWR010000065.1 coordinate 1,687, forward strand.
GAACACCGGCTGACCTGTCTGAATGACGCGCTGTTCATCGTCAAATGCCTGTTGCGCGTGTTCCCGGCTGAAGAAATCGAAATCGGTCTTACCAACTAACGGTTCTGACTCGGTAAAGCCGAAGAATTTAGTGAGTGCCAAGTTGGTGCGTGTAAACTGACTTTGCCGGTTTTTGAAATAAATCCGGTCGGGCGTGTTGTCCAGCAAGCCTTGCAACATATCGCGCTCGGCCCGCAACTCCTGCGTCCGCTGCGCGACAGTGTTCTCCAAAACCGCGTGCGCATGTACCAACTCCTCGCTCATGCGATTGAAGACTTGGCTAAGGTGTCCGATTTCATCAGCGGACTTAATCGGCACGCGTGTGAACAACTGGCCGTCGGCAATCTGATTGGCCATTAAGGCGAGACTCCTAATCGGTTGTGTGAATTGGCGCGCCAGCAAGAATGCCGTCAGAGTTCCCACCAAAAAAAACACCAGTTCGATGCCGATAAACAAATGGCGTAAGCTATTGACCGGCTCATAAGCCTCCACTTCGTCAATTTTGGTAACAATGCCCCAATCCCGATACCCAACCGGACGGTACGCCGCTAAAACCTGAACCCCACGGTGATCCCGCACCGACTTGAAACCACTCTGTCCATTTACCGCCGCCGCCATGGCTGGTGCCTGTGCCAATGGCACATCGACAACCGTTGACAGCAGATAATCAATCGTCCCACCAACACGTGTGCCCAACATAAACGTACCGGTGCGTCCCAACCCGGTGCGATCTTGAAGTAAATCGCGCAGTGGTTTTTGGTCAGCCAACACAAACACCACTCCAACCACACGGTTTGAGCCAACCACTGCCGGTGCCGACAAAATTGCTGAATCCTGATGCAGATCCTCCGACAACAAGAAAAACGACGGTGAATTAGACCCGGCCACAAACTCGCGCGTCCCGGATACATCTTGACCAACGTGCGCGTCATCGGTTGCAATTCGCACACGCCCAGATAAGTCCGCAATCCAAATTGCTTGCAACCCCGGCGTCAAACGCCGCGCATCTTCTAAACTCTGGCGCGCATCAACTCGCAATTGTTCTAGCGGGTTCTGTCCGTCCGCGAGATCGGTGAGGTAGTCACGGAGTAACTTCCGCGACGCAATCAGCGTGCCGCGCTCCATTTGTTGGTGAATGTATCCGAGCACCAATTTCTGCCGGTCCGAGGCGATCACCGTCAACCGCTCGTCGATATGCTTGTGCAGAATGCGCCGTGTGAATAAATAACTCGCGACGCTCAGGCTCGCCAACATCAAGAGTAGGAGCCCGGCCACTAACACCGTCAATTTGAGTCGAATCGAATTCAAAGCGTTATTGAGAATAATAGTCCCAACCGACCATCAAAACAAATCCGATTTTTCCCGCACATCCCGCACCGTTAACTGCAGTTTTGAGATGCCCCGAAATTCATTCAGTTCCGGCACGAACGCCAAATCAATTTCGCCGTTCAGCAATTCAGTTTCCGTGTGCCCCCACCAAATCGCCTCGGCCGTTGCCGTGCCATCCGTCACCGTGAACTTTAAATGTTTATCTTTCAACACCCGTGCCGCACCGCTCAAGCGCACACCGGCCAACGCAAACACCGGTTGCGGATTGCCCAAACCGCAGGGTTCGAATTTTTCCAAGCCGTCAAAGAAAAGATCGCTCAATTCTGCCAACTGCGCCACGGCATCCACCCGCAGTACTGGTTCCGGCATCACGCCAGCCAGTTCGTTCAAGCGCTGGCGCAGCGCCGGTATCTTCTCCGGTTCCACGCTCAACCCCGCCGCCATCTCGTGTCCGCCATGCCTGACCAGCAACTCCGCGCACGCCGCCAGCGCACCCACCATCGAAAATCCGTTTACACTCCGGCACGACCCCTTCCCGTCCGCGCCAATCACCACTGTCGGCCGGTGAAATTGCTGCACCATCTTCGACGCCACAATTCCAATCACGCCCGGATGCCAGTCCGGATTCGCCAGCACCAACACCCGGTCAGCCGCGCGCTCCCGTGCCTGCGCCAACGCCTCGCGCACAATCTTTTCCTCGAGCTGCTGCCGGTCCGTATTGTGCCGGTCCAGCAAACCCGCCAACTCCGCCGCTCGACCGGTATCGTCCGTCAACAAAAGTTCCAGCGCCGCCATCGCATCAGCCAACCGGCCGGCTGCATTCAACCTCGGTCCTAACCGGAACCCGATGTGCGATTGCTTCACCGCACCGCTTACACCGGCAACGTCCATCAATGCGCGCAGACCGACTTTCTTCGTCGCCGGCAGCCGCTCCAAACCGGCTTTCACCAGAATCCGATTTTCACCAGTCAGCGGCACCAAATCTGCAACCGTCCCCAATGCGACGAGGTCCAATTGATCGCGCAAATCAATCTTGACGGCAAGGTCGCGATCCTGTTTCAGAATTGCGTGGGCCAGTTTGAACGCCACGCCGACCGACGCGAGCGGTGCGCCGCCGGTAACGCGTTTTGGATTCACTAGCGCCACACTCGACGGTAACTCTGCCGGCGGTTCGTGGTGGTCGAGCACGATGACATCAATTCCTTGCGCGTTCAGACCGGCAATCTCCGCGACTGAACTTGTGCCGCAATCCACAGCGATTAGCAGTTGCGGCCGGTGCTCCGCGACACACCGCGCCAAACCTGCCGACGTCAGTCCGTAACCTTCGTTCAACCGGTGCGGCAGAAAATTTTCGACGGTTGCGCCGGCAGCACGCAGCACATTCACCAGCAACGCGCTCGACGTCACGCCGTCCACATCGTAATCGCCGTAGATGACGATCCGTTCGTGCTTCTTGATGGCGGCGAGAATCCGTTCCACCGCCGGTAACATATCCGGCAAATCAAACGGGTCGGCAAGTTGCCGGAGTTGCGGCTGAAGAAATTGACGGGCAGCGACTTCATCCCGATAACCGCGATTCACCAGCGCCTGCGCCAAGGGCGCCGGTAAGTCGAGTTGCCTGGCGAGCAGGTCACGCACCGCCGGTTCTGGCGGTGCGATGACCCAAAGTTTCGTCACGGCGTTGGCCGGTTATTTCTTCTCGCCGCGGTGGTACCAGAGTACGCACGGACTGGCGATGTAGATTGAGCTATAAGTGCCGGTCAGCACGCCTACGAGGAAACAGAACGCGAAGTCATTCAGCACACGTCCACCAAATCCATACAACGCCACCGAGCAGAGGAATACCGTGCCGGCGGTAAGGATTGTCCGCGAGAGGGTTTCATTGACGCTGCGGTTGATGAGGTCGAAGTAGTTCAGCTTGCCGCCGGTCAGTTTCCGGTTTTCGCGGATTCGGTCGTAGACGACGATGGTGTCGTTGATCGAATAACCGATTAACGTCAGCACGGCCGCGACCACCGGCATCGAGAACGTGCGGCCGGTTAGACAGAACCAACCGACGGTCATCAATACGTCGTGCAACAACGAGATGAGCGCGCCAAGACCGTAGGAAAATTCGCCGAACCGGATTGCGATATAAATCATAATCGCCAACAACGACAAACCCATGGCAATGAGCGCTTGTTGAAGCAATTCCCGACCGACAATCGCGCCGACGCGTTCGTTGCCGAGGATTTTGAACTGCGCCACCGGGAACTTATCCTGCAAAAGCTTGACGACCGCATCGGTTTTGCCTTCTGGCAACTTCAATTCGAGCACTTCGGTACCGACACCGATCGGGTGTTGGTACTGGATGTAGGATTCAGTGTGACCAGCGGCAGTGAGACTGTGACGGATGTCGTCAGCGGCGATGGGCTTAGCAAAACTCAACGTCACAGTGTCCCCACCTTTGAAATCAATGCCGTAGACTTCGCCCTTACCGATATCGAGGCCCCCGCGCTTGACGAAAGTGACCATACCGGCGGCAATCAGCAACCACGACAACAGGAACGCGATTTTCCAAACGCCGAGGAAGTTGAAGTGGGCGACACCCTTGAAAATGTGGCACATCGTGAACTGCTTCATGATGCCTTTCGTCACGAGCCAATCGAAGATGACGCGGGTGACGAATACGCCGGAGAACAAGTTCGCAAGGAGGCCGATGACTAGCGTGACACCGAAGCCCTTGACCGGTCCGCTGCCCATCCAAATCAAGACGACGGCAGTCAGGATTGCCGTAAAATGCGCATCGAAAATCACGCGGAACGCGCGCGAATACGCGGCAGAAATAGCGGCGCGAAGCGGCTTGTTGGCGGCGAGTTCTTCGCGAACACGCTCGTAAATCAGCACGTTGGTATCCACCGCCATACCGATGCTGAGCACGATACCGGCAATGCCGGGCAGCGTGAGCGTGAACTTGAATATCGCCAAAACGCCGACGGTGATCAAAATATTTAGCACCAAGGCCGCGTTGGCAACCATACCGGCCATCAAATAGTAAATCGCCATAAACGCGATAACGGCAATCGCGCCATACAATGCCGAGCGGATGCCGCTGTGAATCGAATCCAAACCGAGCGACGGATCGACGCTGCGCTGTTCGAGCACCTTGACCGGCGCTTGCAATGGATTTTCCAGCACACTGGCGAGGCGTTGCGCTTCCGTGATACTGAAAGTCCCGGAGATTTGCGCACGCCCACCTAGAATCGCACCTTGAATTACCGGCGCGGACTTAACTTCGCCGTCGAGAACAATGGCGAGTTGGCGTTGGTCGTTGGCGCCGGTGACACGACCAAAGAGCGTCGCGCCTTCCTTATTGAACGTGAGCGAAATGCTCGGACGACCAATGTCGTCATATGTGACATAGGCACGTTCGACATATTTACCGGTCAGACCTTGTTCTGGTTTGAGTTTGCAGAAGTAATGTCGCGTGGTCTCACGACCTTCGGTGCCTTTCACATCCTGCGTCAAGTTCGTGTAACCGAGCGGCGGATGGAAATATGGGCTGCTGGATTCGGCTTGGAGCTGGTCGTTATCCTTGTGAACGAGAAGAAATTCGAGATAGGCGGTTTGCTCGATGGTGCGGCGGGCATCAGCGCGGACTTCTTCGCTCAAACCCGGTAGCTGGATGAGAATCCGGTCTTCGCCGACGGATTGGATAATCGGCTCGGAGACGCCGAACTTATTGACGCGGCGTTCGAGGATTTCGATGGCTTGCCGGATGGCTTGGCTTTTGCCGGCTTTGTCAATCTGCGACAAATCCATCTTCAGCAGGAACGACGTGCCACCTTTGAGGTCGAGGCCGAGTTTGATTTTGCCGGGTATTACAACGCCGTTTGCGTCCTTGCTATCGTACGGCGGCCAGAACGAGTACGCAGCCGCAAGGATGACAAAGGCGATGAGCGAAAACTTCCAAGGAAACGTTTTGTTCATGGCGAACCAGGGTTAGTTCGTGGTGACGGCAGTGTCGTTACCTTTTTCAACAACAGTGGTGACAGCACTTTTGACGACTTCGATTTTGACGTTGTCGGCAATTTTCACGACGAAGCTTTTTTCCTTCACATTGGCGATGATGCCAAAGATGCCATTGCTCATCAGCACTTTGTCGCCGGTCCGGAGATTGTTCAGCAGGTTCGCCTGTTCCTTGCGCTGCTTCGATTGCGGGCGAATCATCAGGAAATAAAACATCCCGCCCAGAATCGCAAACATCGCGATCATCTGAATCATCTGCGCCTTCGGATCCTGCTGAGTGTCGCCCGTCTGTCCGCCCATTGCCAATAAACTATGTATCATCATTTTCTGTTTTCTCCGTGTAATGCGCGATAAACTCGCGCTGGAATTCACCAAAACTCCCGGCCACAATCGCCGTCCGGGCCCGGCGCATCAAATTCAAAAACATATGCAGATTGTGCCACGTCAGCAGGCGCAATCCCAAAATCTCGTTCGCCCAAATCAAATGCCGCAAGTACGCCCGACTGAACTGCCGACACGCATAACACTCGCAGCCCGCCTCCAACGGCCCGAAATCCGTCCGGCAACTCGCCGCGCGAATCGAATACGAACCTTGCGACGTGAACACCTTACCGTGCCGCGCCGCTCGCGTCGGCAACACGCAATCGAACATATCCACGCCGCGTGCGACCATCTGCAGCAGCTGCGGTGGCGTGCCGACGCCCATCACATACCGCGGCTTATCCGCCGGTAAGAACGACACACTCATATCCACTTGCTGAAGCATTTCCGGCTCCGGTTCGCCGACGCTGACACCGCCAACGGCGTAACCGGGGAAATCCATTGCCACGAGTTCGCGTGCGCATTTCTCCCGCAAATCCGCAAACATACTTCCCTGCACGATGCCAAAGAGCAATTGACTACCGTTACCGGTCTGCTCCCGGCAACGAGCAGCCCACTGTAAAGTCAGGGCCACGCTTCTGCAAGCGTATTCTCGGTCGCACGGCCACGGCGGACATTCGTCAAACGCCATCGCAATATCGCTGCCTAGAGTTGCTTGCGCCGCCATCGCCTCCACCGGGCCGAGAAACAACGTCGCGCCATCCACGTGCGATTGAAATTCCACGCCGGCATCGCTAATTTTGCGAAGCTTGGCCAATGAGAAAACCTGATACCCACCGCTGTCGGTCAGAATCGGACCGTCCCAATTCATGAACTTGTGTAGTCCGCCAGCTTGCCGGATGAGGTCGAGACCGGGCCGGGTCATCAAGTGGTAAGTGTTGCTGAGGATGATTTGTGCGCCGAGCTGTCGGAGTTCATCCGGCGCCATGCACTTGACCGTGCCTTGCGTGCCAACCGGCATAAAAACCGGCGTTTCAATGACGCCGTGCGCGGTGGTGAGCTTACCGGCGCGGGCTGCGGCATCGGTGGCTTCAATTTGAAAGTGGCCGGTCATTTGGCCGACAAGCTAATGATTACCGGCGTGGAAAGCAAACTGAACTTGCTTCACGGCGCTTTCGCCGGTATAAACTCGCCCTGAGTATGAGCAAGGAATCCAAAACCAAGAACCCGAAACCAGCAGCCGACAACGCAACCATGCGCGGTGCGGACATTGTCGTCCGTTGCCTCGAACGCGAGGGCGTCGATGTGGTTTTTGCGTATCCCGGCGGCGCGAGCATGGAAATGCACCAGGCGCTGACCCGCTCAAAAAAGATTCGCACAATTTTACCCCGGCACGAACAAGGCGGCGCGTTCGCGGCTGGTGGTTACGCCCGCGCTTGCGGTAAAGCCGGCGTTGCCATTGCCACGAGCGGTCCCGGCGCGACCAATTTGGTGACCGGCGTTGCCGATGCGTACATGGATTCAGTGCCGATGGTGGTGATTACCGGCCAAGTGCCACGCGCGATGATCGGCCGCGGCGCGTTTCAAGAGACCGATGTTTTTGGAATGTCGCTGCCGATGGTGAAGCACAGCTATCTGGTGATGGACACGGCGGATTTACCGCGGATTTTTCAAGAAGCATTTTATATCGCAACCACAGGCCGTCCCGGCCCGGTCTGGATTGATATCCCGAAGGATGTGCAACAAGGCAACTGCGTGCCGGTATTTCCGGAGACGCCAAATCTGCGCGGCTACAATCCAAATCTAAAAATTGACGCCGCAACCGTCCAGAAGATTGCCGGGCTGATTGCGCAGAGCGAGCGGCCGGTGATTTATTGCGGCGGCGGTATTATTTCTGCCGAAGCCAGCCAGGAACTCGTGGCGTTTGCCGAGCAAGCCAACATCCCGGTCACGACGACATTTATGGGCATCGGCGCGATCCCGGCCGAACATCCGCTGTCAATGCGGTGGCTCGGAATGCACGGCACCGTCACCGCCAATTACGCCGTGGACAAAGCGGATTTATTACTCGCGTTTGGTGTGCGTTTTGATGACCGCGTGACCGGTAAGGTTAGCGAATTTTGCAAGCACGGCACGATTGTCCATATCGACGTGGATCCGAGCGAACTGAATAAAAACAAAGTCGCGCACGTGCCGGTCACCAGCGACATCAAGTACGCGCTCCAGCAACTCAACCGCGTGGTGCAAAGCCAGCCGCGGCCGGCGTGGCACGCGCAGATTGCAGAGTGGAAAAAGAAATTCCCGTTCAGCTACCGGGTCACTGACGAAGTGTTGCGGAGTGAATATTTCAAGGACCTTCAGCATGGTGACACGAGCGAAATCATCATGCCGCAGCACGTGATCGAACTCCTCAGCGAACTGACGCAAGGCGAAGCAATCATCACTACCGGCGTCGGTTTGCACCAGATGTGGGCCGGGCAGTTTTACAAAACCAAGCATCCCCGTCACTTCATTTCCTCGTCCGGCCTCGGTACGATGGGATTTGGCTACCCGGCCGCGCTCGGTGCCAAAGTCGCATGCCCGGACAAACAGGTTGTGGACATTGACGGCGATGGTTCATTCATGATGAACGTGCAAGAATTGGCCACCGCGCACATCGAGCGCATCTCAGCAAAAGCGATCATTCTCAACAATCAATACCTCGGTATGGTTGTGCAGTGGGAAGACCGATTCTACAAGTCAAACCGTGGCCACACCTTCCTCGGCGATCCCGAAAACCGCCACAAGGTCTACCCGGATTACGTCGCTATCAGCAAAGGCTTTAACGTGCCGGCGGAGCGCGTCACCAAGAAAAGCGAATTACGCGCTGCGCTGAAGCGGATGCTCGACTCCACTGAGCCGTACCTGCTGGATGTCATCGTCCCGTACACTGAGCACGTGCTGCCGATGATCCCGGCCGGCAAGACCGTCCACGACGTCATCGTTGACCAAGGCACCGCCGTGAAACTCGGCGACAACCTCGGTTTATGAGCCGCGCCTAATGACTCGCGAGCGAATGCGAATCGCCAGTGTGCTGTTCGCCTTCGCAATCGTCTTTACCGGCCTCTGCGTTTTTAGTTACACGCAAAAATCCGCGACGTGGGACGAACCGCAACATCTCGTCCGCGGCTGTCTCGGCTGGCGTGGCGAAAACCGGTTTGACCCCGAACATCCGCCACTGCTCCGGCTCTGGGACACGTTGCCGGTGAACGACTTCAAATGCGACACCGCCATCATTGATCAAGTCGCACCAGCAGATTGGGCCGGCCTCGGTCAATTCCAGTACGCGCAAATCACGCTCTACAAAATGAACGACGCCGACCGGCTGCTCTACCGGGCACGGTTTATGAACGTGCTCCTCGGCGTCCTGCTCGGCGTGCTCGTGTTCGCGTGGGCGTACGAATGGCTCGGCTTCTGGCCGGCCACCGGCACGCTGGCGTTGTTCACTTTCGAACCTAACATCATGGCCCACTCGTCGCTGGTCACCACCGACCTCGGCAGCACGTGCTTCATCTTTGGTACACTTTATTTTCTCTGGCGAACCTGCCGGCAACTGAGCGCCGGCAACCTGGCCGGCCTCACCATTTTCTTCGGCCTCGCCATCATCAGCAAATTCACCTCGGCCTTGCTTGTGCCAATCGTTGTCATCTTGCTCGGTATCTGGGCCTACCGGTGCAAAAAATTCACCACCGCCGCTGGTATCGTCGTCGGGCTGGCGTTGGTGTCGTGGCTGGCAATCTGGGCGGTCTACGGATTCCGGTACACGCCGAGCGCAAATCCAAATTGGCTGTTTCATTTCAACGAGAGCACGCCATTGCCGTTACCGGCCCGGCTCGCAGCGTGGGCCGACGCGCACCGGTTGTTTCCCAACGCCTTCTCGCAAGGTTTTCTCCTCGGCCAAATCAAAGCGCAAACGCGCGGCGCATACCTGAACGGCGAGATCAGCGCCACCGGCTGGTGGTACTACTTCCCGGTCGCATTTCTCATCAAGACGCCAATCGCGGTGCTGATGTTGCTGGCCGGCGGACTGGTCATTACCGGCAAACTCTGGCGCAAATTCCTCGACACCCCAGTCTTCATCGTCTTGCCGGCGACGATTTACTTTATCACCGCGATGACGCAGCGCCTCAACATCGGCGTCCGGCATATCCTGCCGGTGTATCCGTTTGCGCTACTGCTCGGCGCGGTCGCGCTGGCGTGGTGGCTGCGGCGCAATCGCCGCCCTGTCGCGATGGGCATTGCCGGCCTCATCGCGATTACCGGCATCGAGTTCGCGCAGGCTTATCCGGATCCGCTGTCGTTTTTTAACAACCTCGTCGGCGGCCCGGCTAATGGCGACCGGCATCTGGTGGATTCCAACCTCGACTGGAGCCAGGACTTGAAGGGGTTGAAAATCTGGATGGACGAGAATCGCGTCCGGCACATCAACCTCTGCTACTTCGGCACCGCCGACCCGGCCTACTACGGCATCGCCTGCTCTCTGCTGCCGGGCGGAATGTTGATGAACACGGCCGATTCGCCACGCCTGCCCGGCTACGTGGCCATCAGCGTCACGAATCTGCGGGGCGTTTATTTCCAGCCGAAGCTCCGGCAATTCTACGCGCCGTTGCTGGGCCAGACGCCGGTCGCGCAAATTGGACATTCGATTTTGATTTACCGCTTTGAAAACCCGTGGTGGACGACGGCGGTCCCGAGCCCGTAACGCGATTTATTTGGCGGCGGCGAGCGACCGGTAGCGGGCGAGGCGCGCGGCGAGATTAATTGCGGCAATCATACCAGTGGCGTGCGCAATACCCTTACCGGCAATATCCGGCGCGGTCCCGTGGTCGGGCGATGTGCGCACAAACGGCAACCCCAGCGTGACGTTCACACCGTTATCAAACGCTACCAGCTTGAACGGCGCGAGCCCTTGATCGTGATACATCGCCACGACCGCATCGAATTCGCCGTGCATGGCCCGGTAAAACACTGTATCGGCTGAACACGGACCGATGGCATCGGACTGTTTAATTGCCGGGGCGATGATTCGTTTTTCTTCATTGCCGAGCAGGCCGCCTTCGCCGGCATGAGGATTCAACCCGGCCACGGCAATGCGCGGTTGTTTAATACCGAGTTGCTGGCAAAACTCGCGCGTAAGTTCCACGACCTCGACAATTTTCTTCCGCGTGATGAGGCCAGCCACCTTGCTGACCGGCGTGTGCGTGGTGACCAGCGCCACGCGCAGCTTGCCGGCAGCCAACATCATCGCAAATTTTTTCGTGCCGGACAAATCCGCAAGAAATTCGGTTTGCCCGGGCCACGGCGTGACAATTTCTTTGATGATTGGACCGGTTACCAGCGCGGCTAGTTCGCCGCGTAGACACCGTTTTGCGCCGATAATGACCCATTTCCGGGCATCACGACGGGGAGCGCGCACATTCCCAATGACTTCATATTCATAACGGCGATCGAGCTTACCGGAGGCTAGGGCTTTGGCGATGACTTCCGGGCCGATGCCGGCTGGGTCGCCAAGTGTGATCCCGATGCGCGGTTTCATAGTCGCCCGTCGGTTAGAACAGTCGAATGAACGCTTTGGCGCGGAGTTGCTTGACCCAGTCTTGCTCCATTTTGGCGCGCTGGTCTTGGAGTAAGTGCATTTCGATTTCGCTGCGGACTTCGGTCAAAGGTTTGGTGTGCGTGGCGTTGATTTCATCGACCTGAAGAATGTAATAGCCATCGGTGGTTTCAATGACTTGGCTGTGCTGGCCGAGCTTGAGCTCGAAGGCTGGGATGCTCAGTTCTTTGCGGAGTTCGGCGCGACCAACCCAACCCCAGTCACCGCCCAGTTTGCCTTCTTTGCCATCGGAATGCAGTTTGGCGAGGCTGTCAAAACTGGTGCCGGCATCGAGTTTCGCCAAAACTTCATCCACCAGTTTGCGGCGCGTATCTTCTGGCTCGGGCGTGGTCGGCTTTTTAATGGTGATCATGCGCAGCTTGATTTGGTCGTCCACTTTGTAATCAGCCAGATGTTCTTGGTAGTAGACCGAAATCTTATAGGGCGAGACGACAACCTCGTTTTGTGTTTTGCGACTGCGCATGGCTTGGACGATGATCCGGTCGCGGAGCTGTTCCCGGTATTTGGTCAGCGTCAAGTTTTCCGCCTCCAGCGTCTTAATGAGCGCGGCGCGGTTGCCGCCGAAATCCGTGGCGATGGTGTTGTTGAGCTGCTCGTCCACGACCGTCTCCGGGAAACTGTAGCCCTTGCTCTTGAAATCTTGGAGGATAAGGTGCCGCTCGATCAGGTTGTTGAGCGCGTCCATTTGGGCGACTTTGGCTTTTTCGATTAGATCGGGGCCGGTATAATTGCGGCGCAATTGGGCAAGAACCGGCTGCAGGTAGTCGCGCACATCACTGTAGGTGATGACGTTGCTGTTGACGATGGCAGCAATGCCGTCCACGATTTCGGAATTAGCGGCATATGCGCCCGGTAGCAAGGCGGTCAGCACCAGACAGATTAAGAAGCTTCGCATGGCGGCGAGACTACTGGAAAAGCGCTACTCCGGCAAGTTGTTCCGGTTGGATAATGTTTCCGTTTGACGGTTGCCGGAGATTCTCGTAGAGTCCGCCCGCGTTTCAT
>JBAWWR010000066.1:0-14021 GCA_037146675.1 Verrucomicrobiota bacterium
CGCACCGAAACGCAACGCCTCCATCTGCAATCTCCGGACCCGCATCACCAAGGTCCGCCGCTATCTCAAAGCCTCGACCAAGGCCGAGATGCGCAGCCTCTGGGAAAGTCAGATCGTCAAATATCAAGCGCAATTAGCCACGGTTGAAGCCCAAGCGCTCCGCGCCAAGTAGACCACGCTCTCAAGCAACGGCAACAGCGCCACTTGACGGTTGAGCGCAAGAAAACGTCAGAACTGTCGGAGTTTTTTCGTAGCGGTCTCGTCCACCTGCAACGTGGCGTTATCAATAACCACGCCGTATTGATCGCGCGCAGCCTCGATGGAGACCTTGTCGTTTTTCACATCGCTAGCAACTGACGCTGGTAAGCGATCAAACGGCTTGCCGTAACCACCGCCGCCGGGTTGCCGGTGATACAGTGTTTCCCGGGTTTTGATCCGGGTTGAAATCATGGTGGGCAAGACTTCATCACGGTCGCCGTGCTTGAGAACATTGGTGGAAGGTGTGCCGGTGCCGCCGCCCTGCAACCCGTACGGCTGATGGTCGCGCCGGTCGGAGCGGATGGTCAGCTGCGATTCGCCTTCGAGCAATGTCCACTCGCGTTCCACCGCCAGGCCGCCACGGAATTGGCCAGCCCCACCGCTGTCACGAACCAATCCGTAGCGCTCGATCCGGACCGGGTACCCGCATTCGGCTTCCTCGATCGGTATATTGCTGGCGATATTGGAAATACTGCACAGCCCATCGTTGCCATCGCGGTCGGGCCGGGCGCCCCACGTGCCGGTCATTAATTCATAAAACACGTAGGAGCTCCGGTCAGGCCGGGTCCCGCCAATGATCATCAACGTATTGCCACCTTCACCCGCCGCAAACACGCGGTCCGGGAGGAATTGCGCAAATGCACCAAAGATGGCGTCGACCAGCCGGAAGCCGGTCACGCCGCGCATCGACGAGGCGGCCGGCATGACGCAGTTGATGACGGTGCCGGGCGGCGCGATGATCGTCAGGGGGCGGAAGATGCCGGCATTGTTGGCGACCGACTCCTGCATGACCGATCGCAGACAGATGGCAACCGTCGCAATGACGTACGACAAGGTGCAGTTGAGCGCCCCGCGGACTTGGGGCGCAGTGCCGGTAAAATCAAAGGTCAGCGCGTCGCCGGCCACGGTGACGGTGACGTGAAACTTGACGCGCGGGCCGCCGCAGCCATCACTGTCCAAGTAGTCGGTAAATGAGTATTTCCCTTTCGGCCAGGTGGCAATCTCGGCGCGGATCAGGCGCTCGGTGTGATCAATCAGGTCAGCGCAACAGGCGCGGAAAGTGGGGACTCCATACCGCTCCACAAGTTCGTGGATGGAGCGTTCGCCGATGTGGCAGGCGGCCATTTGCGCGCGGACATCCCCGACGGTCATGTGCGGCACACGAATGTTGGCCCGGAACAAAGCGAAGAAGGTTTCGTTCACCTGGCCCCGGTCGTAGAGCTTTAGCCACGGAATCCGGAACCCGTCTTGGAAGATGTCGGTATTATCGCAGGCCGAGCTGCCGGGGACCCGCCCGCCGAGGTCGAGATGATGGGCCGTGGCTACGGCAAACGCCACTCGTTCGCCCTGCCAGAAGATGGGTTTGACGATAAAGATATCCGGGATGTGCATCCCGCCCTCGAAAGGGTCGTTCATGACAAACAGATCGCCCTCGTGGATGTCGTCACCAAATCGCTTGAATAGTGCCGCCATGGCTGTTGGCACTGCGCCGATATGCAGTGGAATGGTAATGCCTTGGGCGATCATCTCGCCGCTGCCGTCGCAGAGGGAAGTCGAGTAATCCAGACAATCGCGGACAATGGTTGAATAGGCGGTCCGGTACAGCGCGAGCGACATTTCGTCAGCAGCAGCGCTGAGTGCGTTCTGAATGATCTCGCGTGTGATGGGATCGGTTTTCATTGTCAGACCGGTTGCGGTTCGATGACCAAATTTTCGAATTCGTCCCGCCAAACTTTCATGCCGGGGGCGACCACTGTGGTCGAGTCATACTCATCAATCAAGAATGGGCCAAGGGCCGGTTGATCGAGCTGTCTTCGGGAAATCACCGGCGTGTCGAGTGATCCCCATTTTTCACCGAAATACGCGAGCCGACTGGATTGCGACTGCCCGTCCAACCGTTCGGCAGGTCGCAGATGTGATTTGCCGGTATAAGCGCCCGCCCGACCGATCAACCGGATGGCCACGATTTCCACTGGGTTGTCGGGGTCGGATCGATGGCCATAGAGGCGTTCGTGTTCTTTTTCAAACTCTTCTGCCAACACGCGCAAGGAGCTGTCCGTGACCGGCCCCGCCGGCATGGTCTGGCGGATTTCGGAAGCCTGCCCTAGGAAGCGCACATCCACATCCGTGGTGAAGGCGACCTGCTCAGCGGGAAACCCTTCTCGGGAAAACTGGTCGGTCATCGCCTGCCGCATGGGTTGGATCAAGGTCTGCACCGCTGGGACTGTCAGGCTGGCGCCGGCCAGTCGGCAGCTGCGGGCGTCGTGGTGTTCGACGCCACCAAATAGCAATCCGACAGCACTGAACAACCCCGGTAACGGTGGCACGAGCGTTTGTTTCACCCGGAGTTCCGCCGCGATGTTGGCGGCGTGCACCGGACCGTTGCCGCCGAACGCCACCAGCGTAAACTCGCGCGGATCGCGCCCGCGCTCGGTGGAGACCGCCCGCAGGGCGCGGAGCGTGTTGGAGTTCGCAATGCGATGGATCCCCTCGGCCGCGCGGATGACAGTCAACCCGAGCGACTGGGCGATCCGGTCCTGGATCGCCCGCTGCGCCGCTTCTAAATTAATTGTGATGTCGCCGTTCGCCAACCGGCCGGGCCGGATGTAACCCAGGACAACATCGGCATCGGTCAGCGTCGGTTCCTGGCCGCCTTTTTGATAGCAGGCCGGCCCAGGCCGGGCGCCGGCACTGTGCGGCCCGACGTGCAGGCCGCCGGCCTTGTCGAGGTAGGCGACGCTGCCGCCGCCGGCGCCGACTTCGGCAATATCAATGGTTGGCGCCATAATCCGCTCGCCGCCGCCGCCCACCAAGCGGTTGCTGGCGGACAAGGAAGCGCCGACTTCGTATTCGGGGCTGTAGGCGACCCGGCCGTTTTCGATGAGGGAAGCCTTGGCGGTCGTGCCGCCGACATCGAGGGTGATGACGTTTTGGATGCCGAGCCGCTTGGCGATATAGCTGGCCGCCAACACCCCGGCGGCCGGACCCGACTCCAGCACGTACACCGGCCGCACGACCGCGTCGGCTTCCGGCGTAAGTCCGCCGGCGGATTGCATGATCAGCAAGGGCGCGGTGACCTGTTGCGCGTTTAAACCGGTCCGCATTGCCGCGATATACCGGCCCATGATGGGGCGGACGTAGGCGTTGACGACGGTCGTGGCGGTCCGCTCGTATTCCTTGCGGACCCGCAGCACCTCGCTCGACAGCGACACCACCACGTTTGGCAGGTGTTGCCGGAGATAGGCGCCGACGATTTCCTCATGGTGCGGAAACGCGTAGGAATGGAGAAAGCAAACGGCGACCGATTCAACCTGTTCGCGTTGCAGTTTTTCCACAAGCTGCGCGAGTTCCGCATCTTGAATGGGGGCGAGCACTGCGCCGGTGGCCGACAGGCGCTCTGTAATTTCAAAGCGCAGATACCGGTCGACCAGCGAGGGCGGTTTATCCCAGAACAAATCGTACAACTGCGGGGCGCGAATGCGGCGCAGTTCGAGCACATCCCGAAACCCTTTCGTCGTGACCAGCGCCGTCCGCGCCCCGCGATGTTCGAGAACGGCATTGGTCGCCACGGTGGTGCCGTGCGCCACTCCGGTCACGGCGGAGCCGGGCGTGCCGGTTTTTTGGAGAAAGACTTGCATGGCATCCAGCACGGCCTGCTCGAAGTTGGGCGGGGTGGACGGGAGCTTGTGCGTCCAGACGCCGCCGGCATCGTCGAGCGCAATGATATCGGTAAACGTGCCGCCGACGTCAGCGGCGAAGCGGATGTTGCCGGTGGTCTTCATCATTCCGGCAAGTCAAACATTCGCCGGGAATTGTGAATCATCAGCGCATCGATTTCGGCCTGCGTGAACCCACGTTGGCGCATCCACGGAATGGTGTTCACGAGGATATGATCGTAGCCTTGGCCGCCGTATTTATGGAGTCGGTGCTTGAAGGAAATGTCCCCCGCAATCAACAGTTGATTCACGAAGCCGGCGTCCATCATCGCCCGGAGGTGATCCAGCCTCTGAGCGTCGCTGAGCATCGTGATGCCCACCGACCGATAATAGTTGCCGGTGGTCTCAACACTAAACAAATCATATTCCACCGTGCAGCCAGTCTTGAGCAATTCCACAAGTTTGCGGACATCCTGCAAGGTGCGATCCACGTGGCAAAGGATTACCCGGCGCATGTCAACTTCCGTGCTCTGTAAAATTTTCACAATCTGTGCCAACGAATCGGGATGCTTGCCGGGATGAATTTCCATCGCAGCGCCCAAGACCTTTTGCGCGGCGGCACTGGCGCGCAACGATTTCTCTTCGGTTGCGGTGAGCGGCCACGAACAACCGACCTCGCCGATTAGACCCGGCTTGATACCGGTTCCGTCCAAACCGTTCGCAAACTGGTCGATGATTTCATTAGTGATATCGGCCTGCGTCATCTTCGCCACCGACGGCGGATGCGTTGCCTCAACATAATAACCGCAGCCGATCACGATATGCAGCCCGGTCGCTTTTGAGATTCGCGCCAATCCTTGCGGATTCCGGCCAATCCCGCCCGAGGTCGGATCAATGATACTGCGTCCGCCGGCCTGCCGGTAACGCATCGCTTCCGCAATCGCTGTCGCCTCATCGTTGAGGACGAGGTTGTCGCGATTGCAATGCCAGTTGTATTCGAGCCAATCCCGGATTTCGAGGGAGACCGGCTGCTGCGCCAAAACCTTGTCGCGCGGATCGAGTGGTTCGGCCAGATTGGCTGAGGTAGAGCCACAGAAGAAATGTTCATGCGGTAGCGTCACGCCGAGTTCGGTGGCGGGAATTGGTCCGAGCACAGTTTGAATCATAATGTGCATCCTTCATAACGCAGCGCCGCGATTTCGCCAAACAAAAACTGCCAGGCCAGAAATCGGCTTGTCAGCCATGTCAAAGTTGATACGTTGAACGTCGCAGCCAGATGGAAAACACCAATCTAAATCTTGCAGCAACTGTTGATCCACGCGCCAACGTTCACTGGATCATTCCGCGCGATAAGAAGCTGGACCCCGACTGGGGCAGTCGCTCTTCGCAAGCGGCGAACCGGAATGTTATACGGGCAACGATTTGCGATTCATCGGCATGCCGGTCGGCAGCCTCTTCTGCGGGCTACTCTACCTCGGCGGCGACGGCAAACTCTGGTTGTGGGACATCTTCGATAACGAGCAAGAAGGCGTTGTTCCCACGACGATCTCCGTCTGTGGCTGCGAAGTGCGGTCGCGGGATGGTTCGGCTTATGTCGAACCGCCGGCGCAATTCAGCCCCGTTGAGCAGGGATTTGCACTGAAGATCAACGGCCGCCGGCACGCGCCGCAACCAGATCGTATCTGGTGCCGGATTCACATTTCTTAATTGTACGGCATTGGGCGTAGAGCCAGCGAAGTTGGCTGACCTACCGGATTACGGATCGATGGGCCTGACCTTGCTTGGTCAACCGGCAGAGCATGTTACCGGCGCGACAACGTTTGCGCTCGGCGAGAAATTAGTGGGCGAACTCGGGCACCGCTTGCACCTCGCACCCGGTGAGTCAGCGCCGGTGACATTAGTAGTGACGTGGTTCTTTCCAAATCACCGGAAGGTTGGCCGGTACTACGCCGCCAAATTTGATTCCGCGCTGGCGGTCGCCAAATACGTGGCCGAAAATTTTGCGCGCTTGCCCGCACAAACTAAACTCTGGCGCGACACGTGGTACGATTCGACGTTGCCATACCGGTTTCTCAACCAGCCGTTTGCCAACACTTCCACACTCGCAACCACGACCTGATACCGGCACAAGAACGGTCGCTTTTGGGCGTGGGAAGGTGTCGGCTGCTGTCCCGGCACTTGCACGCTGACTGGCATTACGCACAAGCAATGGGCTGACTCTTCCCAGAGATTGAACGCAACCAGCGGCAACGGGTGGACTTCGGTCTGGCGCTGGACGATACCGGCGCGATTGCATTCCGCGCGGAAGACGGCGCGACCTACGCGCTGGAAGGACAAGCCGGCCGGATTCTGGGCGCCTACCGGGAACATCAAATGTCGATTGATGATAAATTCCTACGGGGCTTCTGGCCGGGCGTAAAGAAGGCGCTGCAGAAGCTCATGGCAACTGACGGTGCTGGTGCTGGTTTGGTGTTTGGCCCATTGCACAACACCCTCGACGCCGACTGGCATGGTCTCGTGCCGTGGTTGAACGGCCTGTAGCCGCCATGCGCGCCGGTGAAGAGATGGCGCAGGAGTTAGGCGATACAGAATTCGCAAAGAGGTGCCGGACTGTTTTTGCGACCGGCATGCAGAACCTCGACGCGCGTTGCTGGCGCGAGTCGTTCGGCTATTATGTCCAAGTGACGGATACCACCGCAACGCAGTCCATTGGTGTCTATGATGCCGGTCACATTGACCAAGTCATTGGTCAGAGCTGGGCGCGACAAGTCGGACTGGGCGATGTGATGAAGACGGAACACGTCAAACGCGCGTTGCAGTCATTGTGGGATTACAACTTCACGACCGCCATCGGCCCGTTCCTCGCCGTGCACAAGGCCGGCCGCTGGTACGCTTAGGACGGCGACAGTGGGATGATCATGACGGCATATCCCTTCACGCCAACCGAAAGGATTATCGGCCGGGATCAGTGGACGTTTGACTATCTCATCGAGTGCATGAGCGACTTCGAACACCAAGTCGCCGCGCATATGGTGCGGGAGGGGTTCGCGATGGAAGGACTCGCCGTCACGCGCGCGGTCCACGACCGGTACAATGCCCGGCGACGCAACCCGTACAACGAAATCGAATGCAGCGATCATTATGCCCGCGCGATGGCTAGCTACGGCACCTTCATCGCCGCCTGCGGCTTTGAGCATCACGGACCAAAGGGGCACATCGTTTTTGCGCCGCGCCTGACGCCGGAAAACTTCCGCGCGCCGTTCACGACCGCCGACGGCTGGGGAACTTATAGCCAAAAAATAAGTCATTCAGAATTCAACTCCAGTGGGGAAAGTTGCGACTGCGCACATTGGCGCTGGTTTGTGCACAAATACCAGCGCACGTGACCGTTTTATTAAATGACCAGCTGTTAGCCGCCACCCATACATCTGACAGAGGCCGACTGGCCATTATCCTGGCAGCGATATCGAAATGATCGCCGGTCAACAAGTCGAAGTCACAATCGGGTAGGCTAAACTTGTCGAAAAGAAATGGAGCCGATGGTCGGGATTGAACCGACGACCTACGGTTTACGAAACCGTTGCTCTACCAGCTGAGCTACATCGGCCTCCAAAAATGCTCTGGCGCATTATGCCACGACCGGTGGACTTGGCAAGTAATTCGTCAAAACAGCAACGCCCGCATAAAGTTTATACGCTGGAAATTTTATTAATCAGCCTTGCGAATTTCCTGCGGAACGGTAAAACAACTCCACGATGAATGAACTTCGAATTGGCGTAATCGGTGCGGGTGGGCGCGGTGAACTGGCCGCCAATGCACATAAACCGGAAACTGGTGTGCGACTCGTGGCGGGAGCTGACATTGTCCCGGAGGCCAGAATCAAATTCAAAGAGCGTTATGGTGCGGACGCTTTCGTCACCGCCGACTATCGTGAATTACTCAAGCGCGCCGATATCGATGCTGTCTTTATCGCCTCTCCCGATTTTCTCCACGAAGAACACGCGGTCGCGGCGCTCGAAGCCGGTAAACACGTTTACCTCGAAAAACCGATGGCCATCACCGTCGCTGGGTGCGATCGCATTCTGCGCACTGCATGCACCGCAAAGCGCAAACTTTACCTCGGCCACAACATGCGGCACATGACTTTCGTCCTTAAAATGAAGGAGTTGATCGACAAGGGCGCGATCGGCAAAGTCAAAGCCGGTTGGTGCCGGCACTTCGTCGCCTACGGTGGGGACGCCTACTTCAAGGACTGGCACGCCGAACAGAGCAAAGCCACCAGCCTCCTCTTGCAAAAAGGCGCACACGACATCGACATCCTCCATTGGCTCTGCGGCGGCTACTCAGCCCGCGTCAACGCCATGGGCGCCCTCACCCTCTATAATCAAATTACGGATCGCCACGCCCCGACCGAACGCGGCGACGCAAGCTGGCATTTGAAAAACTGGCCGCCGCTGACTCAGAAAGGATTGAATCCGATTATCGATGTTGAGGACATTAACATGATGCAGATGCAACTCGACAACGGTGTCTTCTGTTCCTACCAACAGTGCCATTACACGCCCGATGGCTGGCGCAACTACACGATTATCGGCACCGAAGGTCGGATTGAGAACTTCGGTGACAAACCAGGCGAGTGCGTTGTCCGCCTCTGGAATCGCAAGCAATATTACAACCCGTATGGCGACGAGCAGTTTTATATTCCCGAAGTGAGCGGGGGCCATGGCGGTGCCGATCCGAGTATCGTTGATGAATTCGTTCGCTACGTTCGTACCGGCGCCAAAGTTACCACCTCGCCGATTGCCGCTCGTTACAGCGTGGCCGCTGGTTGCCTCGCGGCGCATTCCATGCGGCACGGTGGAATTCCGATGGACGTTCCGCGACTTCCAGAGGATCTAACGACCTACTTCACGGCCGATGTCGCGTAAAGATTTCCGCAATAACTGACCGCCGTCGCAGTCGGTATTACAGACCAATCGGCTTCAAGATTGACACTCCGCAATACCACCCGTATCTTTAGCCACATCAGCGTGAGAACTGACAACGTACAAGCCGACGAATCTGGAGTGTGGTCGCAACTGTTTGCGCCGATTGCCGCGCCATTAGCGCAGGTGACGACGTTACTGAGCGATCAGGCGCGCGACTTTGATCCCGCTCTGGGTGAGTATCTAAAGCACGTCCTCGGCACAACCGGCAAACAACTGCGCCCCGCCCTCACATTGCTCGCCGGCGGCGCGACCGGCCGAATTACTGAGGAACATATCCGCCTCGGTGCCATCGTCGAATTAATCCACCTCGGCACGTTGGTCCATGACGATATTCTGGACGAAGCCGCCTTGCGTCACGGACTACCAACGACCAACGCCAAGTGGGGTAACAAAATCAGCGTTCTGCTTGGCGACGGCCTGTTCGCGCACGCGCTACATCTGGCGGCCAGCTACCCGACGACGACAGTCTGCCGAAAAATCGGGCTCGCGACGAAAGTAGTTTGCACCGGCGAAATCCTCCAAACCCAACGCCGCTTCGACCCAGAACTCGCCATCACTAACTACCTCGAAATCATTGGCATGAAAACCGGCATCCTGTTCGCCGTCAGCACTGAACTCGGTGCCGAGTTGAATGCGGCGCCGGCGCCAATTGTCGAAGCGCTACAGGAATTTGGCAACCACTTTGGCATCGCGTATCAGATTTATGACGATTGCGTGGACATCTTCGGACAGGAAGGCAAGGCCGGTAAGTCGTTGGGTACCGATATGAGAACCGGTAAGCTCACGCTACCTTGGCTGTTGCTACTAGAACATACCGCCGCTGACCGCCGGTCGGAAATCACGGAAATGATTTTTCGTGGCGACGCGGCAGAACGCGCCCAGTTGTTTGCACTGGCCGCCGACAACGGCGTGTTGGCCGAATCGCTGGCAACCGTCGACGAATACATTACCCGCGCCGGCAATCAGCTCGCGGATTTGCCAGACAATATTTACACCAAAACTTTGACAACTCTGCTCGACCGTATCGCCGACAAGACACACCTGCTTTTGCGGACATAAGCACAGGTATGACCACGTTCCAAAAACTAGCCGGCAAACTCCGCGCTAGTTCGCTTGCTGCGGCCCGGCAAGCCGAGCACGCCGTTGATTTGTCACAGGCGGCCGACGAAACCCTCGTCGCTCGCGTCCAAGATGGTGACCAGGCGGCATTCGATTACCTCGTGGAACGGTACAAGGAACGCCTTTATGCCACGGTGTACCACATGACCGGCAATCACGCCGACGCCAACGACCTCGTCCAAGATGCCTTCATCAAAGCTTTTACCAAGATCCGCAGTTTCAAGCGCGAGTCGAGCTTCTACACTTGGATTTACCGGATCGCCGTTAACCACACCCTCAACCACCTCAAACGCGGCAAGAACCGGCAACAATTCAGCCTCGACGACATTGATAGCCACATCCAATCTGATCCCGATTTCGTCGAAATGATTTCCCACATTACCCCGCGCCGGGAAGTGGCCCTGAACGAGTTACAGGAAAAATTGAACGCCGCGCTCCAGAAACTGTCAGAAGACCACAGAGCCGTCGTAGTCATGCACGACGTGCAAGGCCTGACGCATGCCGACATCGGCAAGGTGTTGCACTGCTCCGAGGGTACGGTGCGCTCACGATTGTTTTACGCGCGCCAGCAGTTGCAGGGATTACTTGCGGATTATTTGTAATAAATGAATTGCCGAAAAACAAAACAGTTGTTGCACGACTTCACCGACGGCCGGCTCGCTGAGTCCGTCGCGCGCGAAGTGCAGCGCCACGTTGCTGAATGCTCCGACTGCCGGGTCTTTCAGCGGCGCGACCGGCAACTCCAGCAACTCCTCGCCGTTAAACGCCACGAAACTCCCGACCCAAACTACTTCAACAATTTCCTCGGCGAATTTCATCAGCGGCTGGCGGACGCCACCGCACCCCGGACAACCTTTTGGCAGCGACTCGCCGACCGCTTCAACCTTGATCCGTTGGTCGCACTCCGTCCGACTCTTGCGCCGGCACTCGGTGCAGCGTTTGTCGTCGCCTTGCTCCTCCGCGGTTCCACTGTGCCAGTCCGCGTGGAATCCAACACCGCCACGGCTGCCCTTACTGCGGACACACCGACTGTTTTGGCAGTCGCGCAAACCGATTCCCGCACCCCGCGCTATGTCCTCGACCGCATTGCCATGACTCCTGCTAGCTATGAAGTGGCCAGCATTCACTTCTAACCGGCGCCGCCTCGCGGTTGCCGTGTGCCTGCTCGTGATGCTTCCACGCTCCGGGCGCACTGCCTCCACGCTGGAAATGATGGATGCCGAAGTTGCCGGCCTCTACCAACGCTCGCAAGACGCCGTCATTCGTGTTCACGCTGAAGGCACCACCGACCCATCGCGCGCGTCGCTTGGCCCGGCGCACCGCGTCAGTTCTGGCTTTTTCATTGACGCGGCTGGCCGCTTTATCACCGCCGCTACGCTGGTCGAAGACGCCGCCAAAATCTGGACTGACTGGCACGGCCGACGACTGTCCGCCCATTTGCTCGGCCGCGATCCGCGAACCAATCTGGCATTACTCCAACTGGACGCCGACCAGCTGACACCATTTTTGCCGCTTGGCAACTCCGATGATTTGCGGGTCGGCTCGATGGTGGTGGCGATTGGGTTTCCGTACGAATTGCCGAGTGCGCCGGTGGTCGGATTTGTGGCTGGGCTGGACATCAGCTGCGGCCGGCGAGTTTTCCCGGTCAACCACATCCGCGCTGGCTGCCGGCTCAGTCCGGGTCAGGGCGGCGGACCGCTGTTAAACGCTAGTGGCGAAGTCGTCGGCCTCGTCGTGGCTGCGCAAGGCGATGACCAATGCTACGCGTTGCCGGTCAAAGCCGTGAAAAAAATCTGTGCCGACATCACCACCCACGGCACACCGCAATACCCGTGGGTCGGCCTCGATGTCTCGGAGCACCAGTTCACAAATACACCGGCCGGCCCGCCGCAATGGGAAGTATTCGTTCGTGAAATCTTTTCGAACACGCCCGCCGCGACCGCCGGGTTCCAAGGGCGCGATATTTTATTGAGCATTGCCACCAACGACATCCACCGTTCCGCCGACGTCCTCAACACCATGTTTTACCGGCGCAGCGGTGAGACCGTAAGCATTGCCGTGTTGCGCGCCGGCACAACTCAAGAAGTCAAACTTGTCGTCGGTCAACGCCCGTCAGAACCGGCTCCCGTGCCGCGCGCGATATCGGTTCTGGTGATTCCGACTTATCCCGCTCCGGCTGGCACCCCGACCGCCGACCGGCGCTGACCAACACCCGCTTGCCTTCGTGAACGGGAACAGGTAAGAAGCACGTTGTGGATTATCCGCGTCCTGTTCAAAACCTGATCACGCTTGTGGCGAAATTGCCGGGCATCGGCAAACGCAGCGCCGAGCGCATCGCGTTGCATCTCCTGAAAACCAGCCCGGAGACCAGCCGGAACTTGGCGCAGGCGATTCTGGAAACTCAATCCAAAATCCACAACTGCTCCCGGTGCGGCAACTACACCGAACTCGAGCTCTGCGAGATTTGCGCCGGCACGCGCCGGGACCAATCCACCATCTGCGTCGTCGAAGGCCCGAATGATATTTTGTCGCTCGAACGTACCGGCAGTTTTACTGGCGTCTATCACGCGTTGATGGGACGCATCTCGCCGCTCAACGGCATCGGCCCGGAACAACTCCGCATTGCCGCGCTCATCGAGCGAGTCCAGCTGAAGAAACCAACCGAAGTCGTCCTCGCGCTCGGCGCCGAAGTCGAAAGCGATGCCACCGTGCATTACATCGCCGAGCAGCTCCAAGCGCTCGGCGTGCCGGTCACCCGCATCGGGCTCGGCCTGCCAGCCGGCAGCGCGCTCGAAGCCGCCGATGAAGTCACACTCACCCGCGCCATGGAAGGGCGCCGAAAATTATGAAAGTTAAAGGCAAAAATTACCGCGCGGTTTGGATGGAAGGCCGGCAAGTCGTCGTCATTGACCAACGCTTGTTGCCGCACAAATTCAAACTTTTGCGCCTCCGCAATCACCGGGAAACAGCAGAAGCCATCCGCAACATGACCATTCGCGGTGCCGGCACCATCGGCGCGACCGCGGCATTCGGCATGGCCCAAGCATTTCTCGAAGACTCATCGTCCGAATACATCGCCAAGGCCTACACCACGCTCGTCACTACGCGCCCGACGGCCGTGGATTTGAAACACGCGCTCGACCGCGTCCTCGTCGCCGCCACCAACGCGCGCACCGCTGTGGCCGAAGCCAACCGGATCACCGACGAATACGTGACGCGAATGCAACGGCTCGCCGCCGTCGGCTTGCCGCTCTTCAAAAACGGCACGCGCGTCCTCACCCATTGCAACGCCGGCTGGCTCGCCATCGTGGACTGGGGCAGCGCCACCGCGCCGATTTACCTCGCGCACCGCAAAAAACGCAACGTGTTCGTCTGGGTGGACGAAACCCGGCCGCGCTGCCAAGGCGCACACCTCACCAGCTGGGAACTGCTCCAAGAACGCGTCCCGCACAAAGTCATTGCCGACAACGCCGCCGGGTTTTATATGCGGCGCGGCGAAGTTGATCTCTGCATCGTCGGTGCTGACCGAATCGCCGCCAACGGCGATGTCGCCAATAAAATCGGCACCTATGAAAAAGCCGTGCTCGCGAAAGAGAACGGCATCCCGTTTTACGTCGCCGCGCCGAGCTCGACGATTGATCTGCGCTGTCCCTCCGGCGACAACATTCCGATTGAGGAGCGCGACGAAAATGAAGTTTTGTTCCTTGCCGGCAAGCGAATCACCGCGCCCGGCGCGCGCGCCGGCAACCCGGCCTTTGATGTCACGCCGGCCAAGTATCTGACCGGCATCATCACCGAACGCGGCATTTTCAAGCCCAGCCAAATGCGGAAGGCCGGCAATGGCTGAAGTCTACGTCGGCACGAAATTCCAAACCGTCTTCGTCCGCAAAACACCACCGACGGACGCCAGCACCGGCGCCCTGCTCGCTTGGTGCCGGCAATGGGCGCAAGCCGGTTGGATTGCGAAAGCGACCGGCAACCTGAGTTTCCGGACTGTCGG
>JBAWWR010000067.1:0-13870 GCA_037146675.1 Verrucomicrobiota bacterium
AATTGTCTATTCTGGTAGCACTTTCTAAGGGATTTACCGAATTTTCATGATCGAATCAAAGATTGCATATTTACCATCTGGCTTGCAGGAGCGGTTGACGGCCGCGATTGCGGAAGCGCAGGGGTGGCTACTCGGTAGACAAGCCGCTGACGGACATTGGTGCGCGGAGTTGGAAGGCGACACGATTTTGGAGTCGGAATACCTGCTGTACCTGCATTACATCGGGAAGCTCGACCCAGAAACGCTCCGGAAGGCGGCTAACTACATTCGCGGGAAGCTCTTGCCGGAAGGCGGGGTTGCGATCTATCCGGGTGGGCCGCTTGAAATTAGCGCGTCAGTCAAGGCGTACATGGTTTTGAAGTGGGCTGGCGATGCCGTCGATGCACCACACATGGCCAAGACCCGCGCCTCCATCCGTGACCACGGCGGCGTGACTAAGTGCAACACGTTCAGTAAAATTTATCTGGCGATGATTGGGTTGTACCCGTGGGCCGGCTGCCCGGCGATTCCGCCGGAACTGATTCTGCTACCGAAATGGTTCAGCTTCAGCATTTACAATATGTCGGCTTGGTCGCGGGCGATGTTGGTGCCGCTGTCGATTATTCGGTCGAACCGGCCGGTGCGACCGGTACCGGCAGAGTGGGGGATTGATGAGTTGTGGCTGAACGGTCCCGGCAAAGACGACATCCATCTGCCGCGTGATGTGGAAGCGTTCACGTGGCACAATTTCTTTCTGGTCTGGAATTGGATTTTAAAGTTCGTTAACAAGCATCATCCCTGTTCGCCGGTGCGGCGGTTGGCGTTGCGAAAGTGTGAGCGGTGGGTGATTGAACACGGGCGCACGCCGGGCGGTCTGGGCGCGATTTTTCCGGCGATGGCGAACTATGTGATGTCACTCAGTACGCGGGGCTATGCCAACGACAGTTATCTTGTCGCGCACGGCATTAGCGAGATGGATTTGTTGCGAATCGAGGAAGGCGACACGTTGCGGCTGCAGCCATGTGTCTCCCCAGTTTGGGACACGGCCATCACGGTCAACGCCTTGCACGATGCCGGCTTGCCAAGTAATCATCCGGCCTTGCAAGCCGCCGCGCGCTGGCTACTCGATAAGGAAGTTCGCCGGCCCGGCGACTGGATCATCAAGCATTCCGAGAGCCACCGGTACACTGAACCGAACAAGCCGGTGGGCGGTTGGTTTTTCGAGTATCACAACGAATTTTATCCCGATGTGGACGACACGATTATGGTGTTGATGGCGTTGAACCGGGTCGAGGCGGAGTTTGACCGGGAGAAATCCGCAGCCATCCGTCGCGGCATCCGCTGGGTCCTCGGCATGCAAGGCAAAGACGGCGGCTGGGCGTCATTTGACAAAGACAACAACAAGTGGCTGTTTACGCAAGTGCCCTTTGCCGACCATAACGCGATGATTGATCCGAGCACATCGGATATCACGGCGCGCACGCTCGAATGTCTCAGTCATTTCGGATTCACGATTGAAGACGAGTGCGTGCAGAAAGCGCTCGCCTACCTCCGTCGCGACCAGTGCGCCGATGGGTCGTGGTTTGGCCGGTGGGGCACGAATTACATTTACGGGACCTGGCAGGTGTTGCGCGGATTGCAAGCCATCGGTGCCGACCTCCAGTTGCCTTACGCACGCCGGGCGGTGGCGTGGCTCAAGAATCACCAGAATATCGATGGCGGTTGGGGCGAGACGTTGCGCAGTTACGACGACCCGCAATACAAGGGCATCGGTGCGAGCACCGCATCGCAAACGGCGTGGGCGTTGATGGGGTTAATTAGCGCCGGTGAGATTCACTCGCCGGAAGTCGAGCGCGGTATCACCTACCTGCTCAATACCCAGACAACCGATGGTGGTTGGAATGAAGAGCTTTACACCGGTACCGGTTTCCCGCGCGTTTTTTACCTGTGCTACCACTACTACCGGCAATATTTTCCACTGATGACACTCGGCATGTACGCCCGGCATCACCAGAATGGATTTTCGCCGATTCCGCGCGAACAGGAAAAATCTAAGGCGCTGCAACAATTCTTTAAACAACCGCGGTTATTCCGTAAAGTTGCGCGGATGCGTACGCTCGCATCGCTCGACGAAGTCTAGGAGTGTTACCCGTATGAGATTCCCACTGGCGCTATCCGCTAAAATCGCAAAACACATTATTCGCAATAAATTGAAGGGTGTGAAGAAATTCCCACTCGTGTTGCAGCTGGAGCCGTTGCACACCTGCAACCTCACCTGTACCGGTTGCGGCCGTATTCGCGAATACTCGACCTCGCTCAAGGATGTAATGAGCCTGGAAGATTGTCTCGCCTCCGCCGCCGAGTGCGATGCGCCGATGGTTTCCATTTGCGGCGGTGAACCAACCATTTACCCGGCCATCGAAGAGTTGGTATCCGGTCTGCGTCAGCAAGGGCGCATCGTCTACATCTGTACCAATAGCGCGAGGATGCGCCAGAAAATGCGCGACTGGCTTGCCCGCACCTATTCCCCGGCCACGGAATCAAAACTCACCGCCCTGTTGGCTGCCGATCTTATCACCGACAAAGAGGCTGCGGAAATTCGGCAAGGCAAAGCGGACGGCCGACCGAGCATTGCGCCGACCAAATGGCTTTACTGGAACGTGCACGTTGATTCCCTCGAGCACATCCACGACCTGATCGTTGAGCGGGAAGGCGTTTTCAAGGAATGCATTGCCGCTATCAAAATGGCCAAACTCCTCGGCTACCAAGTCGCCACCAACACAACCGTTTTCAAAGAAACCGACATGCAGGAAGTCGAACACATGTTTGATTTTCTGTCCCACCTTGGTGTGGACGGTGTCACCATTAGCCCCGGCTACGACTACGATGCCGCCAAAGTTGACATGGTCAAACGCGGGAAAGCCAAGCCAGAGGAGTTCTTTCTAACCCGCAAAATGACGAATGAAAAATTTGCCAAGGTCATCGAATGGGGTCAGAAATACCCATTGCTTGGCACCCCGGCCTACCTCGAATTCCTGACCGGCCAGCGCGACCTCCATTGCACTGCTTGGGCGATTCCCACCCGCAACGTCCGCGGTTGGAAAGCCCCGTGCTACCTCATCACCGACGGCCATTACCCCACTTACCGGGAAATGCTCGACCAAGTGGACTGGGACAAATTCGGCGTCTTCAATGGCGTCGTCCGGGACCCACGGTGCGAAAACTGCATGACCCATTGCGGCTACGAGCCGACAGCCTCCCTTGGTATCGATACCCAACGCGGCGACCTCTGGAAGATTCTCAAATTCAACTTCGGCCCACGCCCGGCGCGGATTACCGATGTCGGCCACGTGGACGCCTTCAACGGTGTCAGCAGTGGTCGCGGTCACCTGACCGGTAAGAACCCCGGCCGGCCATGATCGCGATTCTCGTTGCCGTTAAACAGGAGTTGAACCCGATTCTCCGGTTGGCGGACGCCCGGCACATCATCCGGCAGGAGCATTTGGATTTCTACGAAGGCACACTGGCCGGCCAGCCTGTCGCCTTGCTCGCGCTCGGCGTCGGCAAGGAATGCGCCCGCATCGCGGCGGAGATGACCATCAAATGCTACCGACCTGACCTCATCATTAGCGCCGGCTTTGGCGGCGCCTTGCAGGACCATGTCAAGACCGGTGACATGGTCGTTGGCTCCGAAGTCCTTGAGCTGACCAGCGACGATGGTAAGGATGTTCGTTGGCGTACGATACCGGCAGTCGACCAGTCGCCCGCCTCTGCCGGTAATTATGATGGCTTCCGTTTGCACTCCGGCAAAATTTTGACGGCCGACGATTTGATTGTGAAGGCGGTCCGTAAAGCGCGCATCGGTCAAGCGACCGGTGCGTTGACGGTGGACATGGAAAGCAGTGCCGTTGCCGCTGTCGCCGCCGCGCATAGAACCAGATTTCTCGCTGTGCGCTGTGTCACTGACGACTCCCACGCCAATCTGCCGGGCGAGTTCAATGATTTCTTTGTTCTCGGTCAATTACAGCCATCACGAATTATCACGTCGATTGTGCGGCGGCCGCGGTTGGTGCTGGATTTGGCGCGAATGGGATACTCAGCGCGTCGTGCCGGTAACACGCTCGCGCGATTCCTAGCCCATGCAGTGACGCAATTTCAGTCCAAGACTTGTTGATGGTTTTGACAGCCGTGGCTGTGCTCGGTATGCTGCGTTGGGAAAGCCAACAAATGAAATTGTTCCGGTATGTGTGGTTGATTGCGTTCAGCTGGCTGGCGTTGCCGGCGCTCACGGCGGCTCCCAATCCGTTTGAATCGACAGCCGGGGTGGCAATCACGTCGCCGATTGATGATTTAGTTTTTGGCCGGTTACGCCGGCTGGACATTCCGCCAGCCAACCTCAGTTCCGATGCGGTGTTTTGCCGGCGCGTGTTTCTGGATGTGATTGGCACATTGCCAACCGCGCAGGAAACCCGCGACTTTCTCGATGATAAAAATCCAGGCAAGCGCGCCCGGCTGATTGACCGGCTGTTGGAACGCGACGAGTTCACCGATTATTGGGCGATGAAGTGGTGCGACTTATTGCGAGTTAAAGCCGAGTTCCCGGTCAACCTCTGGCCCAATGCAGTACAATCCTACCACCATTGGATTCGCGCCTGCGTCAAAGCGAATCTGCCGTACGACCGGTTTGTCAGGTTGATGCTCACCGCCAATGGCAGCAACTTCCGCGCACCGCCGGTCAACTTCTACCGGGCCATGCAAAACCGCGACCCGCAAGGCATCGCGCAGACAGTGGCGCTGACGTTCATGGGTGTGCGCGCAGAAAAGTGGCCGAGCGAAAGGCGCGCCGGCATGCTTGCGTTTTTTTCGCAAATCGGTTTCAAGACCACGGCGGAATGGAAAGAGGAGATTGTGTTCTACGACTCTAGCAAGGCGACGAACAACCTCTGGCAAACCGCCGCTTTTCCAGATGGCAAGGTGGCTAGCTTACCGGCCGACCGCGACCCGCGCGAGGTGTTTGCCGATTGGCTAATCACGCCGCAGAATCCGTGGTTCACCCGTAATATCGCCAACCGCGTCTGGTCCTGGCTGCTCGGGCGCGGCATCATTCACGAGCCGGACGATATTCGCCCCGACAATCCGCCGAGTAATCCGGAATTACTGGCTTATCTGCAGCGCGAGTTGGTTGAACACAGGTATGACTTGAAATACCTTTACCGGCTGATTCTGAACTCAAAAACCTACCAACTTTCAGCCATTCCAAAATCAAACAAGCCGGCCGCGGAAGTTAATTTCGCGTTTTATCCGCTGCGCCGGTTGGAGGCGGAGGTGTTGATTGATGCGTTGAACCAGATTACCGGCACGACGGAAAAATATTCCAGCGCCATTCCCGAACCGTTTACGTTCATCCCGGACAGCCAGCGCGCGATTGCGCTGGCCGACGCGAGCGTGACGAGTTCATTCCTAGAAATGTTCGGCCGGTCGCCGCGCGCGACCGGCTTGGAATCGGAGCGCAACAACCGGCCGAGTGCCGCGCAATGGTTGCATCTGCTCAACTCCAGCCATATCCAGCGCAAAATCGAACAGAGCCAGAAGTTGCTGAACACCGCCCGCGCGCGAACCAGTCCGCGCGAAATCGTCAATAATTATTATCTCACGATTTTGTCCCGGTACCCGACGGATGACGAAATCAAAATTGCGCTCGGCTATTCGCATTACGGCACGATGGCAGAACGCGAGGCAACGGTGGATTTGGCGTGGGCGTTGCTCAACAGCGATGAGTTTCTGTACCGGCATTGACGCCGGCCCGAAAGCGAGGCAAGCTACGGCTATGTTGACCCGTCGCGAAGTGATTCGGCGCGCATTGTTCGGTGCTGCCGGGTTGTGGCTCGCCGACAAATTGCCGGTACGCGCATTCGCCGCGCTCGCTAACGCACCGGTAAAGGCCAAGGCCGTCATTCAAATCTGGATGTGGGGCGGCCCAACCCACCTTGACACATTCGATCCTAAACCGGAAGCCGGCTACGACTACTGTGGTCCGCTGAATTCGCCGATCGCCACAAATGTGCCCGGCATTAAGATTTCTGAGCTTTTACCTGAGATAGCGAAGCAGGCCGACAAGTACTCCATCATCCGCAGCATGACCCACGGCAACAACGGTCACGAAACCGCCGCCTATATGGTGCAAACTGGTCGCGCCGCCGGCGAGAAGGAAGTTTTTCCGTGTGCCGGCGCGGTCGTGTCGCTGTTCAAAGGTTACGAAGCCGGCTACAAAGGTTTGATTCCACCGTACGTCGTTGTGACCGAGCCGCAGGGCCGGTTTGATGAGTCTGGTTTTATCGGCGCGCGCTTCAAACCATTTGCTACCGGTGGCGATCCGGCGCAGACGCCGTTTGCCGTCGAAGGCGTTGTCGCACCCGGTATCACTGAAGAACGGCAGCGCGCCCGGCGCGAGTTGATGCACAATCTCAACACGCTCGAGCACACCTTGCCGGCCAACTCAGGTCTGGTCGCCGCTACAAAATGCGAACAGGAGGCTTACGATTTGATTCTCGGTGACGCCGGTAAGGTTTTTGATTTGTCGCAAGAAAAAGATGCGTTACGCGACCGGTATGGCCGGAACAAGTTTGGCCAATCTTGCCTTGTGGCGCGCCGGTTGGTTGAGCGCGGCGTGCCGTACATCACGATCAACTACGGCGGTTGGGACTCGCACAAAGACATTTTCCCAACAATGCGCCGCAAGCTACCGGAACTCGACAAAGGTCTCGCATCGTTGCTCCAGGATTTATCCGATCACGGGTTGCTTGAGAGCACCATCGTCTGGTGTTGCGGTGAATTTGGTCGGACGCCGAAAGTTGACTGGGGTTCGCCGTGGAACGGCGGGCGCGGTCACTGGGGGCAATGTTTTAGTGCGCTGGTTGCCGGCGGCGGATTTCAAGGCGGCCATATCGTCGGTGCTTCCGACGCGAAAGGCGAAAATGTGAAAGACCGCCCAGTCTATCCAGTTGATCTCATCGGCAGCATGTATGCCTTACTCGGTATTGACGGGGACGCGAAACTACCGCATCCGCAAGGTTTGGATGTTCGTGTGCAACCTACAGTCGCCGATGGCGTCAAGACGGCCGGCCTGCTTAAGGAAATAATGTAATTGCCGTTGCCGTCGCGAATTTTGATGTGGCCGATTTTTCACAAGTTCTGTAAAGATATCCGACCATTAACGCAGACATTATGACGAATGTTGCTGGTTTCAAATCTATTCCACTTATCCTAAGAAATTCTACGTTTATGAAATACCTGTTGGTTGTTTTGTTTGGTTATATGGTCGTGAGCAACGCGGTCTCGCGCGCAGCGGATGTGCCGCCGGTAACCGCCCAGCCGACAATTGAACAGCGGCTCGCCGACGTGGAGGCGTACATCAACAACGGCAATCGGACCGCAAACGTGGCCTCGAAGGTGGCCGGGCCGGGGCCGGGGCACAACGCCTGGATGATGTTCTCGGCGGCATTGGTGTTGTTCATGACGTTACCGGGGCTGGCGCTGTTTTACGGGGGGCTCGTGCGCCGCAAGAATGTCCTCTCAGTGCTGGCGCAATGTCTCGGTATTACCGGTCTGGTCACGCTTTTGTGGTGGGCGGTCGGCTACAGTCTGGTGTTCGCGCCGGGCAACGCCATCTTCGGCGGATTCAAGTACGCCTTCCTGCGCGGTGTGGATGGAAGCCCGAATTCCGACTACGGTCCGTGGGTCTCGCACAACGTCTTCGCGATGTACCAGATGATGTTTGCGATCATCACGCCGGCGCTGATTGTCGGCGCAATCGCTGAACGAATGAAGTACGCGGCGGTGCTGGCGTTTGTGGCGGTGTGGATGTTTGTGGTTTATTTCCCGCTGGCGCACATGATTTGGGGTGCGGACGGTTTGATGAATGGCGTGGCAAACGCGCACGCGAGAATCAAGGCGATTGATTTTGCCGGCGGTACGGTGGTGCACATGTCGAGTGGCTGGTCGGCGTTGATTCTGTGTTTAATTCTCGGGCCGCGACTTGGATTCGGTAAACAAATTATGACGCCGCACAGCATGGTGCTGTGCATGGTCGGCACCGGAATGCTTTGGGTCGGCTGGTACGGATTCAATGCCGGCAGCGCGATTGGTGCCGACGGCATTGCCGGTAACGCGTTTATGACCACGACACTGTCCGCCGCTGTCGCCAGTATGACGTGGGCCGTGACCGAATGGTTCATGCGCGGCAAACCGAGCGTACTCGGCTATTGCTCAGGCGCAGTCGCTGGCTTGGTGGTCATCACGCCAGCCTGCGGATTTGTGACGGCGAATGGCGCGATCGCAATTGGCGTGTTGGCTGGGATTGTGCCGTTTATTGCGTGCATGAAACTAAAGGGCTGGCTGGGTTACGATGACGCGCTGGACACATTTGGCGTCCACGCTGTCGGTGGCACACTGGGCGCCTTGCTGACCGGCCTGCTGGCCCGGACATCTGCCAATCCTAATCTCGCAGCGAAACTTAGCTCATTTGTGACAAATCGAATTTTCCAGCCGCTCGCTCTCGAACAACTCAAGGCGATGGGTGTGACCTTGGCGATGGCGATTACCGGCACGATTGTAATCGCATTCAGCGTGAAAGCCTTGATTGGTTTGCGGCCCAGTGCTGAGGAAGAAATGCAAGGCCTCGACATTGCGGAACACGGTGAAGAAGGCTACGTCTACGCCGGTGAAGTCTCCGGTACCGGTTTCGGCCACGAACACCGCCACTGAACAGCTTTATGTCGCCGGTGGCGCACCGGGAAGCGGCCAAGGCGAAGCGGTTGCTTAAACTGGCAGACGGCGACGTGGCAAATAGCGAGCGGTTAGGAAGTGAGATGCGCTGTTGCGGAATTTGATTAAAATCAATTCCATGATGGAAAGTGTTTTTAATCAAGCAACCTGCGAAAAAGGCAAACCCGTTTGCCGGTAACCGGTCTGGGCTGGCGCTGGAGCGGAGGGTGCGGTAAAAACAGGGCGTGAGCGGGAAGACAAAATTCTGGGCCGTCGGGACGTTGACGCTTTTGGCGGTGATAGCGCCTTTGAAGTTTGGGACGCCGGTGGTGTTGTCGGCGGCTGTGCTACCGCCACAGACGATTTGGGAGTGGATTTTCTTTTCTTGGCCAAATCAATTACTGCCACTGATTCTGGTCGTGGCGACGGTCGGATTAGCACTGGATTCACAATGGTTACCGGCGCGCCGGGACTGGTTGTGGGTGTTGCCGGGGATTTTTCTGGTAACACAGTTAGTGGCGGCCCAGACGTCAATTTGCGCGGCGACTACGACGGACACGCTGCTACATTTTGCGGTCTGCGTGGCGGTGTTTTACTTGGCGGCGCGGTATGTCCGTGATTCGGCCGCGGTGGCGTGGGTGTTTGGCGGGTTGACGTTGGCGACGCTGATAGTGGTGGTGTTTGCGGTGCAACAATATTTCGGTGGATTGGCGGCGACGCGCGAGTATGCGGCGACTTATGGCGGTAATTTGCCCAAAGATTTACAGTTGCGGCTGACGAGCAACCGAGTGTTCAGCACGCTGGTGTATCCAAATGCGCTGGCTGGGTTTTTGGTGGTAGCGTTCGCGCCGGTATTGGCGTGGTTGTGGAGTTGCCGGCTGCGTGTTTGGCTAAAATGGGGAACACTATTATTTGTCGGTGGGCTGATGGTATTTACGCTGGCATTGACCGGTTCGCGGGGTGGATTCATCGCATTTGCGGCAATGGTGCTGGCCGGCCTTGTGGCGGCATCGCGCCGGGTGTGGTGGACGTTGGCGGCGGCGGCGGTGATTGCCGGCGTGTTTGTGACGGCGCAACAAGCGGGATTGATCCGGCACGGTTGGGCGAGCGCATCGGCCCGGGGTGATTATTGGCGTGGCGCGGTGGCGATTGCTCGGGACCATCCATTGTTCGGCACGGGGCCGGGAACGTTTGGTTCAATTTATCCAAAATACAAAACCGCGACGACTGAGGAGGCGCAACTCGTTCACAATAGTTACCTCCAGATGTGGAGCGATTCGGGTGTGGCGGCGGCGGTGGTGTTTGCGCTGTTGTGGTTGGTGGCAATTAGGGATGGGTTCAGGTTGGCTAGACGGTCCGGTGGCGATGTCGCCGGCATCGCGGTGGTGGCGGCGACAACCGGTTGGGTGGTGCATGGGTTTTTGGATTTTGATTTGTATGTGCTGGGTGTGGCGGTACCGGCGTTTTTGCTTCTGGGAATTTTGCAGGGCTTGAAACCGGGATCCGTCCAGACGGTCAGACGTCCAGCAAGGTTAACGCGTGGAACGGCCGGTGTGGCGATTGGCGCGGCGGTGGCTTGGATAGCTGGCCGGTCATTGTTGGCGGATTTTTATAATGCACGGACGCAAATGCTGGCGGACTCAGACCCGGTTGCGGCTGCGGCATCTGCGCGGCAGGTCATCGACTGGAATCCAGCCAATCCGCGTTACCGGTCACTGGCCGGTGACTTGGCGCTTCAGCAAGGGCGCGCAACAGCGGCGGTGGAGTGTTACCTGGCGGCGGTCGATAACGATCCATACCGGGCGGCACATCATTGGCGGTTGGCGCGGGCATTAATAGTGATAGGTGGGCGGGAAGAGGAAGTGGTGGAGCAGTTGAAAATCGCTGTCGATTTGAACCCGACGCAAGAGCGCTACCGTGAGGAATTGGCAGCCGCTGAGGAAAACATTCGACAGGTACCGGCGGGTTTGTTAAGATTCAAATTGATTAAAGAAGGGCACTGACCGTTGCGTGGTGGGTGAGTGAATCGACGGTCAGGATGTTGTAATTTGACGAGAAAGAAACCATGGAATTAGATCAAATCAAAGCCATTGTTGGGCTGATGAAAGAGAACGACCTGTCTGAGTTCTCAATGGAGAACGATGGGCTAAAGATCCGCATCAAACGCGGACCGGATGGCTTTCAACCTGCGGTCACGGTCGCGCCAGCCGCATTGGCCGCGCCGGTACTGGTTGCACCAGTGGAAACGGTGGCAGCTCCCGCCACAACCCCGGCGGACATCAAATACATCACGTCGCCGATGGTGGGCACATTTTACCGGTCGTCGACGCCTGACGCACAGCCGTATACTGAGCCAGGTAAGAATATTGAGGAAGAATCAGTGGTGTGCATCATCGAAGCAATGAAAGTGATGAACGAAATCAAGGCCGAGCTGAAAGGTGCCATCGTCGAATGTCTCGTCGAGAACGCCAAGCCGGTCGAATTTGGGCAAAAACTTTTTGCGATTCGCACGAAATAGCCGCTAGGGATTGAGCGCGAATGTTTGAGAAGATTCTAATTGCCAATCGTGGTGAAATTGCGGTGCGCGTCATCCGTGCCTGCAAAGAGCTCGGCATCCGTAGTGTCGCAGTTTATTCTGAAGCTGATGCCAACTCATTCCATGTCCAACTAGCTGACGAAGCGATCTGCATCGGCAAATCGCCCAGCTCGGAAAGCTACCTCAAGATTGACCGGATTATCAGTGCTGCCGAAATCTCTGATGTCGAGGCGATTCATCCCGGCTACGGTTTTTTAGCGGAAAACGCCCATTTCGCCGAAGTTTGCGAAAACTGTAATATTAAATTTATCGGGCCACCCAGTAGCGCAATTCGCGCGATGGGTGACAAGATTGCGGCGCGGGCCACAATGCGTAAAGCCGGTGTGCCGATTGTCCCCGGCAGCGACGGTCCAGTGGAAAAGGAAGAGGACGCGCTCAAAATTGCCCGGCGGATTGGTTATCCGGTCATTGTGAAAGCGGCCGGTGGTGGTGGTGGGCGCGGGATGCGCATAGCGCACAACGACCCGTCTTTGGTGAAAGGTTTTCACACCGCTAAAACGGAAGCCGAGCGTGCGTTTGGCAACGCCGTGGTTTATCTCGAGAAATACATCGAGAATCCCCGGCACATCGAATTTCAAATTCTGGCCGACCGCAAAGGCCATACCGTGCATCTTGGCGAGCGTGATTGCAGTTTGCAGCGCCGGCACCAAAAGCTTGTCGAAGAATCGCCGTCGCCGGGCTTGCCTAGTGACATGCGCAAGAAAATGGGCAAAGCCGCCGTCAAAGCCGCCGCAGCTGTCGGCTATGTGAACGCCGGTACCATTGAATTCCTCTACAATGAAGAGAAAAAGGAATTCTACTTCATTGAGATGAACACGCGGATTCAAGTCGAGCATCCGATTACCGAAGAGGTTACCGGTATCGATCTCGTGAAGGAACAAATCCGCATCGCTGCCGGTGAGGAACTCGGCTACAACCAGAAAGACATTCAGTTCACGAAGCACGCCATCGAATGTCGGATTAATGCCGAGGATCCGTTTAACAATTTCCAACCGTGCCCCGGTCGTATCGAGTTTATGCACGTCCCCGGCGGTTTGGGTGTTCGCGTGGATAAACACGTCTACAGCGGTTACACGATTCCATCGCACTATGATTCAATGCTCGGCAAGCTCATTTGCTACGGACCGGATCGCAAGACCGCCTTGGACCGTATGTCGCGCGCGCTCGATGAGTTCATTATTCGCGGCGTCAAAACCACAATCCCGCTGCACAAGATCATCATCAAAGATCCAAACTTCCGCCGCGGACGGTATTCCACCGCGTTCATCGAGCGCCTGATGACCAGCATGAATCCGCTGGTTGTCGAAAAATCGGCGTAAGCGCCGGCAGATAATGCTTTTCATTTTACCGGTGCTCTGGCAGTTTTCCCAGTAAGCCCGCGTCTGATTTTGGAGTTCTCACCCCGTCTCCCGCGCGTGCAACCAAAGAGTTATCCAATATGACAAATGAAAAATTAGTCGGCAATATGTTGATCGCCCAAAGTGGCGGTCCCACGGTCGTCATCAACCAGAGCCTGGTCGGCGCCGTCCTCGAGGCGAAGAAGCACAAGGCGATCAAAAAAATCTTCGGCTCACTCCACGGCCTCAAAGGTATCCTCGAAGAAAATCTTTGCGACCTCGGTAAGGAAACCACGGCCAACCTCGAACTCATTGCCGGCACGCCGTCCTCCGCGCTCGGTTCCGTTCGCAAAAAGCCGACGCCCGAAGATTGTGTCAAAGTTTTCCAGGTTCTCCAGAAATACAACATCCGGTATTTCTTTTACATCGGCGGCAATGATTCCGCCGAGACCACCCACATCATCAACGAAGAAGCGCAGTCGGAAGGCTACGTCATGAAGTGCTTCCACATCTGCAAAACCATCGACAACGATCTCCGCGAGAACGACCACACCCCCGGCTTCGGCAGCGCCGCGAAGTTCGTCGCGCAAGCGTTCATGGGCGACAACCTCGACAACCGCGCTTTACCCGGCGTCAAAATCAACGTCATCATGGGTCGCCACGCCGGCTTCCTCACCGCCGCCGCCGCGCTGGCGCGCCAGTTTCCAGATGACGGTCCGCACCTCATCTACTTGCCGGAACGGCCATTCACGCTCGAAAAGTTTGTCACCGACGTGAAAGCCGTTTACGCCAAATACAAGCGTTGCCTCGTCGCGGTCAGTGAAGGCATTTCCGATGCACAAGGCGTCGCCATCGCCGCCAAGTTCACCAAGGAAGTTGATAGTCACGGAAATGTTCAACTCTCCGGCAGCGGCGCCCTCGGTGACGTGCTCGCCAAGGAAATTAAAGATAAAGCGGAAATCAGCCGCGTCCGCGCCGACACCTTCGGCTACCTCCAGCGTTCTTTTGCCGGTGTAGTCAGCGCCAATGACGCCAAGGAAGCCCGGCTCGCCGGTGTGTCTGCGGTAAAATTTGCCACCGGCGGCAAATTCGCCAACGGCAGTACCGCGATCAAGCGCAAGCCCGGCAAGAAATATCAGGTCTGGATCGAGCGCACCGAGTTGAAGAACGTCGCCAAAGAAACCCGGCACATGCC
>JBAWWR010000068.1:0-13441 GCA_037146675.1 Verrucomicrobiota bacterium
TACCAGTCGTGCAGTTCTTGCCGTAACACATAATCCTGTTCCTGCCACTGGCCGTTTTGCATGTCCACCCGCTCAGAGATCTGTGCCACCCAGCGCCGCGTCAGTCGGTAAGTTAAGTCCACGCTCACTAGATTGCTGTCATCGCGCAGATACCGAGTGCCGAGGCCAACCGACCACCGGTCGCCGTTGCTGACGCGGATGTCCGTATTAAACTCTTGGACGACCGCTTGCTGGATGTCGTACCGGGTGAACGCGTCCAGAGTGAGCCAGTTAGTCGGCCGCACTGTCATGTTTCCAAAAATATTATTGAAATCGGTTTCACCGTCAGTGCGTTCAAGGTGAAAATCCGTCCAAGCGGCGACCTCGAGCAAGTCCCATGGCTGATTCTCGCGGCGGGTCTGCAAGCGTTGCCGGAGGCCGAAGCGCACAATGTCTTCCCGGCTAATGGCGTCAATCGCGTTATTGGCCGGGAACTCCAGCGGCGTGTAACGCGTGACCGGTAGCGACGAGCCATTGGCGAGCGTGATTGAGCGCACCGTGTCAAACTGAAAGATGCTGTTGGTTGCCACCGATGGCGCCGGCACCCACTGATAGTCCGCAAACGGCTCCATGATGTGTCGCAAGCCGTCAATTCCAAACCGGTCGCTGCGCGCATCTGTCCAGGTCCGCGTGAATTTGAACGACATTTCGGTGCCGAGATCAGCAACGAAGCGCTTGAGGCCGTTGCTGTTGGTATTCGAGCTGAAATCGCGCGCGTAATACGTGTAGCGCCCACCGGCGCGTGGCGTGATATTTAACCAATCAAAAAATGTTAGCGGACAAACAAGCTGGTGAAACGTGTCCATCCGCGTTGTCGAACCAGTGAACTGCGCAGCGGTGGCAGTTCCCAAGACGCTGGCGTTGTAGTTGGAATTCCCGGCGACATTGGCATAGTAGCCGGCGCTAGATTCGCCTTCATAGAAGACCGGTGTCGGGCCGATCCGTGTGCGATTGACGGCCCACTTCAGTTCCGGCAAGCGTTCGGCTTCGGCGAAGAAACTGTTGAATTGCGGCCGCGCCAGCGCTGACAATGTGTAGTTTTCACCACGTTTGGTCACGTCGATTACGGAATACGGCTCGCGGTTGGCGCTGTATTCGCCGTTTAAGAAATCGTTGTACACATCCGTGTCGCTCTGCCGGTTCAAGTCAACGGTCAGGCTCAAGTCATCGGCAAAGAACTGTTTGTGTTGCCACTCGCTGATGTACCGGTTGGTGGGTAGTGCCCTACCGGCGGCAATGTCGGCGTCGTCCAGTGGGTCCGCATCGTTAATGTAATAGCCACGCAAAGAGCCGACGACGTTACCGTTATCAAACTGGTATTTTAAATTCGCGCCGGGTGCGAAGCCGCGTTTTGTACGCTCATCAAGATTGACGGCTAGGTCGAAGTTGGAATTGAGTCGCAAGTCGGTGGTGGTTGTCACGAAGAAGCCCCAGCGCGAAGTGCTGCCGGCGTTGATTGCGACCGGTGGCGTGTCGTCAGTCAGCGACCAGATCATGGCCGGTATCCAGAGCACTGGCACATTGCCAAGCCAAAGAGTGCAATTGTGCATCACGATCCGCTCGCCGGTGTAAATATCCGCGTGCGTCGCTTGGAGCCGGTAATGCGGTTGGTCATGGTCGCAGGTTGAGGCCGTAGCCTGGGCGATAGCGTAATGGTTGCTCGCAATCTGGCTGAGTTGATGGCCGTGCAAATAAACCGGCTTAAAGAAGCCCCACGCTTCATCGGTTTTTACGGCGTGCGTGTCGAGGTTGTAGTAGAGCGCTGGCGCTTTCCATTCCTGCCCGTTCCGGTAGAGCCGCACATCACCTTGGGCCCAGACTTCTCTGGTCAAAGTGTTAAAGCTGGCCTGGTCGGCGCGCAATATCACGTCTTGGCACTTCACGACGACATCGCCTTTGCCATAAGCCATGTTGGTCGGCTTGTCGAAGTTCAGCTCCTTGGCGTCAATGGTCGCCGGCGTGCCGCGGTCGTCCGCGCGGGCCAAGCCGGCTAAACAGGCACCGGCCAGGAGTGCGCAGAGGTATCTCGCCGGGTTGCTCATAAAGTGGTGCGCACGCTAACACACCGAGCTATTCCCAGCAAGGCGAAAGGGCTCAGCCAATTGTTTATGGAGCGCATCTATCGGTGCTACAAAACGCTATCCAGAATCGCTGCGCACTTCATCAAGCCGCGCGGGACGTGGAAGCAGCCCTTCCACTTGCCACCTTTGAGTGGAAGTAGGACTTCGCCGCGTCGGTTGAGATAGCCATACCATTCGCCATATTGCGGATCCGGGAAGTGCGACCAAGTGTAGTCGTGCACCTTGTGATACCACTTGAGCAGGCTGGGCCGGCGGGTGAGTTTCCAGCCCAAGAGCAACGCGATTAAGGTTTCGATGTGCGCCCACCAGAATTTTTGGTCCCATTCTAATTGTTGCGGCGGCTTACCGAGTGCGTCGAGGAAGTGAAGAATACCGCCGTAGGTCTCGTCCCAGGCA
Organism: Verrucomicrobiota bacterium; assembly: GCA_037146675.1. Classification (GTDB taxonomy): domain Bacteria; phylum Verrucomicrobiota; class Verrucomicrobiia; order Palsa-1439; family Palsa-1439; genus CAINDI01. Next base: position 2,517 of record JBAWWR010000068.1, read on the forward strand.
AACGCCAGTTGATCTTCCAGCGCATCTGCCGCGCGGTTGATCAAGGCCGTTTCGCCGTAGGCCTGCGCGGCGTCCATCACGAACCACATACATTCAATGCCGTGGCCGGCGTGAATGACGCGGCCATCGAATGTGTCAGGATGACTGCCGTCGAGGGCGACGTGTTCGTAAATCAATTTAGTTTTACGATCCACAAATGTGTCCATCAGCGCATGGAGATTCTCGCGGATGACCTTCTCCACCGGATAATCCGGCAACGCCGCGCCAACTTCCATCGCGAGGTTGACGGTAATCATCGGCAATACCATCGACTTCATCGGCCGGGAGCCGGGTACAATTTTATTGTACGGTCCTTTGGGATTGTCCCAGCGCTTGAGAATGCGCTCGAAGGTTTGCGTGGCGAGCTCAGTTGCCCAGGTCGCCTTGGCAGCGCTACCGTATTGCGCAAACGCCATCGTCGCAAAGCAGTCAGAGAAAATGTTGTACGGCTGAACCAGTGGCTTGCCGGCGCGATCAAGTGCAAAATACCAGTCGCCGTTGGCGGCGCGACCATGATCGACGAGAAACTTCGCACCGAGCGTCGCCATGTCGAGGAACTCTTGCCGGGGTTCGAGCGCGTTGTAGAACTTCGAGAACATCCAGACTTCCCGGGCTTGCAGCCAGACGAACTTGTCGGTGTCAAACACGCTGCCGTCGCGTTTAAGGCAGGTGAAGTAGCCGCCGTGTTCGCGATCTGGTGAATTTTTCAGCCAGAACGGAATTACGTCATCGACCAACGCGGACCGGTATTGGTCTCGGAGTTTGATAATTTCAGCTTTATTCATAAATTCTATTAGTGTTTTGGATGCTTTAAATCGGCGTTTCGATAATGCTTTTTGCTTCTTTCCGGCAGCGCGCCAGCATTTGCATGACCGCCAGCGTCTCTGCCGGCTTTACAAACGGCTCGCCACCGGTTCGGATTGCCCGCGCTAAATCGGCGTAGACATCCACCGTATACTTGGCGTCAATCTCAATGGACTCGTCGTAAAACTTGGCGCTGTCGCGTGGGTATTGACGGCCGGGGCTGGCGAGTGCCGAATCTAAAGCGATAGGCGGCAATTCTTCTGGGAGAAAATACCGGAGCTTGAGCGTGTTTTGATCTTTCCAGAGTGCGCCGTGCGTGCCGAATACTTCCAACTCGAAATTACTCCGCGGCACGCCTTGATTGATTTCGACTTCGCCAAGCACGCCGGCACGCGTTTGGTACACGAGTTTGACCGCATCCTCAGCGTCGCCCAGCGACGCCACGCGACCGAGCCGGCAAAACATTCGATCGATATCCGAGCCGGTGAGATCCAAAAGTTGGTCAATGAAATGTGCGCCGTGGTTGTTCAGCATGCCGCCGCCAAATTTCTGGAGCGTCTGCCAATCGTTGCGCCGGCCCCAGCTGAACGCGCCGCGTTTGACGTGATAAACTTTGCCAAGCTTGCCGGAAGCGATGACTTGTTTGGTTTGTTGGTGGTACGCCATCAGCCGGTGTGGCTGATAAACAGTCAGCACGCATTTGGCGCGCTTGGCCGCCTGTGCAATCGCGCGGGCTTCGGCGACGGTAACCGCCATCGGTTTTTCCAGCAAAACGTGCTTACCGGCTTTAAACGCCGCAACCGCCATCGCCCGATGCAAATGCGTCGGCGAAGCAATCACGACGGCATCTAGCCCGGCAACACGGAGCAATTCGTCGTGCGTCGTCACCGCCGCGCAGCCAAATTTCGTCACCGCTTCAGCGCGGCGGTCGGCCGCCGGATCGGCCACAGCGACCAGTGTGAAGTCCGCGTGACCGACTAAGCCCAAGCAGTGCACCCAACCGATACGTCCGAGGCCGGTCACGCCAATTCTTAATTTTGTTTGTGATGTAGTCATAAATTTAGCGGATAATTGTCCAGTGTAGTTTGGCGTTCTTGCCGGGCGGCGTGGCGAATGTGATTCGAAAACCTGCCGGCGTTTGTGCAGTGATAGCCTGTGTGCTGAGCCAGTTCAACTCCACAAATGCGGCGTACTCCGCGTCCGTCTCGGCCCTTGGAAAAACGATATTGAACTCCTGCGCATTCGCCGGCACGGCGACATTAATGCCGCGCAGGTTCTGGGCGGAAAGCGCTGTACCGGAAAGCCCTTTCAAGTTGATGAGGCCGCCGGGAGCTGCAATGCCACCGCCGGTAAATTTCATCGTGCCGTCCAGCGGCGAAACCGTGAGGCTCGCCTCTTTCGCGCCGTCGGCATACATCCATTTGATTGGCTGCGACCGGCCGTGCGGCTGTGAAAAAGTAATCGCGGAATTGATGGTGTCGGCGCCGAAAACGATGCCGTTGCGGGCCACAGAGTTAATCACCACGATGTTTTCCCACGGCGGAAGATGGTCTGCGCGACCGGCGATTTCGTCCGCGTCGCCTTTGCCGCCGTGTACGCTCAACACCGACGCGCGTGAGATGTCGCCATTATTTGCCACGTCGAAAATCGGTGACGGGAATGCGCCGGGCACTTTGTCGAACACCCAGGCGCGCATCGGAATCGGCTTGAATGGATCAGGACCAATAGCTTGTTCGATAGAGTCACCGGCGGCGAAGTCTGAACCAGTGCCGGTATCAGGACCGGGCACAACCTTAACCGTTTGCTTGCCAGTATTCTCACCAAGTGCGTCGGCGACATCATAAACATTCGCGCCGGGGGCGATGATGTAATGCAGCGGTTGCCGGTGGCCGTCCAACGAATAATTTTCCGGCTTGTATAAGGTCGGTGCGCCGGCGGCTTTCGCGCCCCACCAATGCCGGATGATTTTGATGTCCTTCGATCCGTCGGCGTTCTTCTGGAAACTGTCGATAAGATACCACCGGCGGACTTTACCACCGACACATTCACTCGGCTCGTTCACCGCAAAATACCGGCCCACCACCGAGTTGGTCACCGGCGCGGCGGCGGAGAAATGGATTAAACCGCCCATGCTGAGCTCGGGAATGCCGGTAAAACGATTGGTGACGAGGCGCGTCGGGTAAGTCTGGCCGGCAAAGACCGGGTCTTTCAATCCTTTGGTATCCAAATCCCACCACGTGGCCGGGCTGACAATTTCCACCGTTCCACCGGTAATCCACTTTTGCTCATTCAAGTTAATCATCGGGCGGCCGGTGCCGAGCGTCTTGCTGTTTTGTGGTGTTTTGAATTTCAATTCGCCCGACTTCGCATCGAAAGCCGCGACCTGACCGCGGAATGCGTCCACCTCGCTGTGAACAAATGCGGCGTAAATCACGCCGTTCTCATCGCCGGCAGTCGAGTGAACATCGCTCATATAATAAAACCGTCCGTCGTAGAGATACGTGTCGCCTTGCGAATAATCGTGCCGCCAATTCGCTACGTCAAATGTCTGATTTTCCGTGTGTGAATCCGTATCCAGCCGGAGCAAACTCACATGGGTTTTGTTGTGGATCAACGCCGTCTTGTGCACATCCTGATCCACGTCGGCGACGAAATACGGCAGTTTCTTCTCGTTGTCATAGCCGAGCGACTTCACGTAGATACGCGAGACCTTGCCCCAGTCGCCGGTATTCAGAAACTCGCCCGGGAAGACGCCACGAATTGTCCGCACATAAAACCGCCGGTCCGTGCCGGCCGTCACATCTTCCAGCAACCATTCCCGGTAACTGGTCGAGCCGCGCACGATATCGTTCTTCATCCACAACATTGGATGGATACTCCAATGCCCGGAGCTTTGGCCTTCCGGCATTGAAAATGTTCGTTCAATTCCCAGTCCGGTCATTGCCGGCACAAATACCTTCACCGTCCCGTCCCGGTAATCCAACAATGTCACGCCGGGCGTGTTGCCCCAAGCTGTGGCCGGTGCCGGCGGTTCCGGTTTGCGCCACGCGCCCTGACTGATGTTTTGCGGAACCCAAGCAGCCGGCGCCTGCTTTGGAATCACCAACACACCGCCGCCTTTGGCAATCAGCTCCGCGCTCGCCTTCTGCAACGTCTCGCTCGCCTGAGCCGGCGTAGCAATGGGGCCGAATTGCTCGAGCGAATAGAGTGTCGAGTCATCGGCCAACACGGTGCCGGTGAAAATCGTGAGCAGGAGAAAAAAGGTTTTCATAGCGATTAACGGAGAATCAGCCAGTTTAATTTGCCGCCGGCCGGTGCCGGTCGGTCGAATTGTACGGTGAATCCTGTTTTGGTTTGTTGAGTGACGGCGTGCGCACACGGCCACGACGGCTGCGCCGTGGCGGCGTATTCCGCTGTGGATTCCGGCGCAGAAAACTCGACGGCGAAATTTGTCGCTCCGACCGGCACCGGAATCTTGATACCGCGCAAGGTGTTTCCGCCAATGCCACCGAGTGCCGTCACGCCGTTACCGGCAACATCTAGCCGGCTGGCTGCCACAGTTAAGTTGCCGGACGGTGAGAGGCTCAGATTCGCGCCGGGCTTACCGGTCCAGCGGATCATCTGCGGATTGCCGGCTGATTGGTTGAACAACAAGGCGGCGTTTTCCACATCGGCGTTGAAGACGATGCCGTTGCCGGCAAGCGCAGAGATGTCAATAACCGCGCCCCACGGAATCTTTGGACTACCGTTAACTGTCAGAACTGAATACCGGGTCACGTCGCCGTGATTAGCGACATCAAACACCGGTGCCGGAAACGCCCCCGGCACCTTGTCAAACAGCCACGACCGAAATGGAATCGGCAAAAACGGATCCGGGCCGATGGCCTGTTCGATGGGGTCGCTGGCAGCAAAATCAACCGGTGTGTTGAGATGTGGCCCGGGCGCGAGTCGGGCAATCTGCTCCGACGCAACGCGCGCGACATCGAAGACATTTGCGCCGGGCGCGATGATGTAATGGAGGAGTTTCGGCTTTTTCTCGTCGCCTGTGAAGTTGTGCGGATCGTAAAACTGCGTGATGGACGCGACGTCTTTTGCGCCCCACCAGTGGCGTTGGATGGTCAGCATTTTCACGCCGTCTTTTTCTGAAATGCCGGTAATGAGCCACCACCGGCGCACGCGGTCACTGCCGGGTACGTATTCGCTCGGCTCGTCGATTGCGAAATACCGGCCAATGAGTTCCGACGTCCACAGCGCGTCCGTGGAACGGATGCTGCCGCCCCAGCCGATGATTGCGCCCGCCGGCATCAGGACATACGCCATGCCGTTGGTGATGAGTTTTTGAGGGTTCAGATTAATAATCGGCCGGCCCGACGCGAGTGTATCCGTGTTGTGACCGTTCTTGAACTTTAGCTCCAATGCCGACGCATTCCACGCGGCGGCCGTGCCACGGAACGTGTTGACCTCGCTGATTGAAAACGCGGAATAGATTACGCCGTTCTCGTCACCGGAGGTCGAGTGGACATCGCTCATGTAATAGAATGTGCCGTCGAAGAGATAGGTGTCGCCTTGCGAGTAGTTGTGCCGCCAGTTCGCCACATCGAATGTCTGGTTTTCAGTGATTGAGTGCGTCTCCAATCCCAACACGCTCACGTGAGTCTTGTTGTGCAGCAACGTTGCCGTGGGCACATCCTGATCCACATCAGCGACAAAGTACGGCAGTTTCCGAATGTTGTCGAAACCGAGCGTCTTGACGTAAAGGCGGGAGGCTTTCCCATAATCGCCGGCATTCAGAAACTCGCCCGGGAAGAGGCCGCGAATTGTTCGCACATAAAACCGCCGGTCCTTCCCGGCTTTTACCGCTTCGAGCAACCACTCGCGGTAACTAGTCGAACCGCGCACGATGTTGTTTTGCAGCGACAACATCGGATGAATTTCCCAGTGACCGGCGCTCTGACCTTCCGGCAATGCGAACGTGCGCGCGAGCACCAACCCGGTAATCTCCGGCACGAACACCTTCACAGTGCCATCGCGGTAATCAAACAACGTCAGGCCGGGCCCGTTGCCCCAGCCGGTAGCCGGCGCTGGTGCCGGCGGTTTGCGCCAGATTCCCTGGCTGATATTTTGCGGTGTCCAGTCGGCTGGCGCGTTGGTGGGGATGATGACGATGCCGGCTTTTTCTTGCGCGGCTTTTGCCAGTGCCGCGTCGGCTTGTGCAGGCGTCGTCAGCGGGCCGAACTCGGAGAGATTATGCGCCGGTAACTCTGCCGCCGGCGCAGTCAGCGCTAGGCACGATATCAACAGCGTCAGTTTGATTTCTGGTTTAATGCTCACGGGAGACTTGAATGCGGCCACGAATCATCACTGGCAATTGCGGCAACGGCGTGTCCGACATCCGTTTCCATAACAATTTCAATAGTTGTTCGGCAATATCCTTTACAGAAAATTCGTAGCGCGTGACCGGGATGCCGTAGTGCAAGTCCACGCCGTCGTTGGCCAACGTCACCACCGGCAACTCGTCCGGCACTTTGATGCCGGCGTGAATTAGTGCCAGCGCCACCACGCGCATCGTGATGTCGTCGCCGACAATCATGCCATCCGGTCGGGGAATGGCACCGGTCTGCCAGTGGCGAAAAAGCTGTTGGGCTTTCGCGAAAATTTCCCGCTCCATGTCGCCGCCGCTGCCGGTCAACAAGAACGACTCCACTTGCGGCTGGGGCAAGTGCAACGCGGCGGCGGCATCAAACAAGCCGGTCAGGTCCGCCGACCGAGATGACAAATGCCACGACGCGCGCAAGTATGTGATCTGCCGGCAACCACGCTTGGCCAGATGCGCAATCGAATCGGCAGTGAACTGCGTCAAATCGAGTTCGACATCCGTGCGCGCGGGCGGCGACTCATAAACGACGCGCGGCAAGTTGACGGTACGCTCCCAGTCGCCCAGCCCGCGCACGCCCGGCGCAAATTGAATCAAGCCTTTGAATGCGTGGTTGCGCAAATCGGCAGCGAGATGCTGGTTGACCTCGGCAGTGGCCGGCAAGGGCAAGCCTTTCGAGCCGGTTAGGCCATCGTAAGACCGGCAAGTCCAGTGATACGTGTTGGCCTGCTGGCGGATGGCTTGCAATACCGCGCGGTAAAAATATGCGCTTTCGTCAGTCAGGTTCGGTCCGAACAAGACGGCAATGACCGCTTTATCAGTTGCGCTGGTGACAAATGTGCCTTGGCGCGGCCGGCGGACAATCAGCCCGGCTGCGGCGAGGCGCGCCATCGCCTGCTGGAGCGCGGTGCAGCTGACGCGTAATTCTTTGGCCAAGGTCGGCGTCGGCGGCAGGCGATCGCCCGGCATGAGTTTGCCACTCAGAATTTGCCGGCGGAGCTGCTGCTCGATTTGCGCGTCAATGCGCAACCCGGTTTCACGCCGCAGCGTGGTGTTCAGCTTTTTTATGGGCGGCACTCCCTTGGTGGGTCGAGTGCGAACTGATGAACTTGGCGAGCGCGGTTTCATTTGCCGGCTGTTGGTGGCGCCACAGCGGCGCGTGCAAGCCGGGCGATAATGCCATCCTTCGCCCCGACAAGCGGCTGCCAGGTTGACGGCGGTAAGGTTGACACCGAGGCCTCGAGTTCTCCAACGAGCCAGGCGACATCGGTCGGGTCAGTCGCAGTTTGCGCTGTTTTGATAAATGCTGCCAGTTGGCTGGCCGGGATCGGTTGGGAATGCCGGCACAGTTTATCCCACGCATACATGTTCAAGCGGCTGGAGAGATCGCACATGGCACGCAATGCGGCTACAGCGACCGGGTCGTTCCAGCTCCGTAACTCGCGCCGCGAGGCGGTATTAAAAATTCGCGAGTAGAGTTTGACGCGCCGGTTGGTGGTGAGGACGCGTTCGATGCCGTTTCCATCGCCCAGCCGGTAGAGCGCTAATGCAGACTCGCTCATCAACGCGGCGTACTCGCGGGCAAATTGATCCGGTTGGAAATACTCCGTCTCGCCGGGCACCAGAGCGGCGCGGACGGCAGCGTCGTAGGTTTGGCGTAGCGGCGCGATGGCGCGGGGATCACCGGAGAAACCGAGGCCTTCGAGTGCCGCTAACCTAGTCTCGGCTTGCGGCAGTGCCGGTAGCAAGTGCGCGGCCGCATTCGGCCAACGCGTGGCGCCGAGCAGAATCAACGCGGCATTACGGTCCTCACGATTAGGATTGAGCGCTTCGCACCGCTCAGTTAAGCGCGGTCCCCATTCCGGTTTGGCAAATGCAATCAGCACGGGCAGAGCTTGCGCGAGTGTCAACTTACCGGCAGCGTCGGGGGCGGTCAGGTGGACAAACAAAGCTTCGGCGACGGCGGCGGTCGGCCGCGCTGCGGCACGCGCTAGCAAGTTGTCGGGGGTTTTCAGGCCCAACGCGAAATCGTTCAGCTCATCGGTCGATAACGGTTTGAGTTTACCGGCGGGCGACAAGACGGCGTCGCCGTCAAGCTGCAGCGGCCGCGCGCCGGCCGCCCAATCGATGGCCTGACCAAACACGCGTGGCCATTCCGACCATTCCCAAAACGGGACCGCGCCGGGCGGCGGATTGCCGTTGACGGTGAGCGCCACGGCGACCACGCGGCCTTTGCCGAAGGTGCCGGAGACGATGGCGGGTTTGTCACCGGCAAGGAGTTGGACAACCGCGTTGGATTTCGGTGTGAAGCTTTGAACGAAATACGCCAACGGTTTGGCGGAAACATCCGGCGCCGGCAGCCAGGTTGCGCTGGCCGCGCGCGACAGTGGCACGCCTTTGGGGGCGGAGTCGTAGAAATCAAATGTTACCGGCAGGATTTCGCCGAGCGGTGTGCCGGTATAGCCACCTTGACAGTACGCCGAGCGACCGGCGAGGACCACTAACCCGCCGCCGGCGGCGACGAATTCTTTGATGCGTGCGACTCGCGCTGGTTTGAGATGCGGTGCGGCGACGTTGGCCAACACAATCACAGAATCTTGCGGCAATTCAGCGTCTGTGGCCGGCAGCTCGTTGAGGCTGATGCAAGTGTAGCGGATGCCGGCGCTGTGGAGCGCGGGAACGATTTGGAAGAAATCGCTCCACATCCCTTCAATCACGTAGGCCCTGGGCATGGCGGCGGATTGCCATTGCCAAGTGGTGGTTTCGGCCAACACACCGATTGCGGTCGCAGTGAGAACGATGGTTAGGAATCCAGTCAACTTTTTCATTGTGCATCCTCCCAGACGAGCACGGTCCACAGCCGATGCTCGGGAATTGTAATCGTGAAACCGTCGCCGTCCCGGCGCGGGTCAAGTTTTTCGCACTGCACATCTGGCTCCGCGCTCAAGCGCCAGACAGCTGGCGGCGCGGTGCCGCGTTTGTGAACGGTGATGCCGGTGGCCCACGGGGTGGATTGCGCGCCGGTGACGGGAGCCACATCATCATTGAGCGGCGGGCTGATGAGTTGGACGACCGTTTGCGTCTTGCCGGTTGCGGTGCGGCGGGCGCGGAGGTACGGCTTCCAAAGGAGTTGGAGTTTATCATCAATCGTCACGCCGGCCGCATCGGCTTCCATGGGTTTAAAGTCGATATCCCAGCAGTATTCGCCGTACCGGGTCATGAATGCTGTGTATTTGCCAGGCATGGTTCCGCTCCAGCCGTAATCCGTATACGGGTGCGAGGCGGCGGCGAATGTGAAGATGGCGGAATACGCATGGAAGGAGGCGGCTTCAGACGGGAAGCATTCATGGAAACCGCCGCACTGACGCGCCACACCAGCTTGCTTCAAGGCTTCTTCTCGGTAGCCTTTCCACGACCGGCTATTGCGGATTGCCTCGTCCATGATCTGACCGCCCTGTGCACACGCCTCGGCATACACGCGTTGGTTTTTGCGCGGATCGAAGTTGTTGATGTCTTTGTCCGGCAACCCGTAGTTGTAGGACACGGCAAAGTTCGAACTCACTTCAGTGAAGAAGCGATGCCGAAAATACCGGTAGTTTCGGGTTGAGACGGCGACGCTGTCCCAAGCGCCGGTCGTGATGCCGTAATATTCCGGCAACAACTTCGCCATAACGTTGGTGACGCCGGCGGCGGCAAATTCAGCGTGCATCTCCTTGGCGTCCATCGCGCTCCAGCCGGGCGGGAAATCGAAGCGGACACCGTCCCAGCCAAAGTTCTTGGCGGACTTGATGATCTCACTCGCGCCCCAGTCGATCGTGCCCTGGCGCCCCATATTGACGAACACGCTGTACCAGTTCCCCTGTTGAAAATATTTCAGCTCCGGCCGCGCATGGGTAATGTCGTAGAGTCGCAAATCTTCGAGGTCGAAACTCCCCCGTCCGGGCCCAACGTCACCATAACACCACAGATCTGGATAGCGGCGTGCCCACTCCAGTCCGACCGGCCCGCTGGCGGTTGGCCAATTGTAAGTAGTGAGTTTGATGCCATTGCTATGGCTGAGGCTCATCCACAGGCGCAGCCCTTTCAGACTGTTGTGGGCGTTACCTTGACCGGTATGCCAGACTTCCGTGGTTGGATTCAGATCCGTCCAACTTGACGGCTGCCAACTAAAGGCCTCCTCGACGTTGATGTAACTCTTTCGAGCGCCAGCGACATGTTCCGGGAACTCGCCTTCCCGTCCGTACCACGTAAGAAACCCAGACCCTTGCAATGACGTTTTCCAGACCGGCGTCGAAACCGAAAAATATTCTGTGGCCGTATGGACCGTCTTGTCGGCGACGATTAGTTCGGCGCAGGCGCCATATCCGTATTCGCGGGTGCCGGATTTCCAGTCAAACCGGCACGTTGCTGTGCCATTACCAGGAACAGTCACCGAAGTTAATCCAACCGGAGCTGCTTCATCCAGGCCAGTCCGCATCGTCAATCGCACTGTCGCCGTGGCGGGTTGTGACCGGTAATTACGAACTGTCACCGTCACCGGATTCGGCTCACCGCCGGGATAAACGTGCACTTTCTCCGGCCAGACTTTCTCGATCACCAGCGCATCGTTGACGAGTTGCAGCTCGGCGGTGTCCAGCAATATGGACGGATCTGTGAACTCTGCTACCGGCCGTGCGGTCTCATCGGTGAGCGAAGCCGATAACTCATC
>JBAWWR010000069.1:0-13319 GCA_037146675.1 Verrucomicrobiota bacterium
AGTATTTGGACTACATATTCGTCTTGGGCTGGCATATCCTTCTTGCGATGGCTGACGGCAATTTACTTGGCGGCGTGATGCGCGTCAAGACCCGCGACGCGGCGGCTAAACTTTGTCCCGGAAGAAATCAATCGTCTTGACCAGACCGGCGGCCAACTGAACTTGCGGTTCCCAGCCGAGCATCTGCTTGGCGCGGGTGATGTCGGGACGCCGTTGCCTGGGGTCGTCTTGCGGCAGCGGCCGGTAGGCAAGCTGACTTTGACTGCCGGTCAGCTTGATGATTAGCTTCGCAAATTCGAGAATCGTAAATTCGGACGGGTTCCCAATATTGACCGGCTCGTGGCAATCGCTTTGCGATAGCCGGTAGATGCCGTCAATGAGGTCGCTGCAATAACAAAAGCTGCGCGTCTGCTGACCTTCGCCGAATACAGTAAGCGGTTCATTCTTCAACGCCTGCCCGATGAACGCCGGGACGACGCGACCGTCGCGCAGGCGCATTCGTGGGCCGTAGGTGTTGAAGATGCGGACGATTTTCGTGTCCACTTTGTGATACCGGTGATAGGCCATCGTCAATGCTTCAGCGAACCGTTTGGCTTCATCGTAGACACCGCGCGGGCCGATTGGATTGACGTTACCCCAGTAGGATTCAGTCTGCGGATGCTGGAGCGGGTCACCGTAACATTCGCTGGTGGAGGCGAGGAGAAACTTGGCACCTTTGGCTTTGGCGAGGCCGAGGCTGTTGAGTGTGCCGAGCGAGCCGACCTTCATTGTTTGAATCGGTAATTCGAGATAATCAATCGGGCTGGCCGGTGAGGCAAAATGAAAAACATAATCCACCGGCCCGGCCAGGTAGATGAAGTTGGTAACGTTGTGTTTAATAAACTCGAATTTGGGGTTACCGGCTAGGTGGGCAATGTTGTCGGTGTTGCCGGTCAGCAGATTGTCGAGGACAATGACGCGATGGCCTGCGGCCAGCAACCGGTCGCTGAGATGCGAGCCGAGAAAACCGGCGCCACCGGTCACGACTGAAGTTGGGATTGAATTACTCATCAGAAATCCTCGTTGGTTAATTTGGAACCACCTGCGGATAGAACTCTTGGATGAACCGGCGCAGTTGCTGCATCGATTCGTCCTGGCCGGCGCGGGAATCCGCCGCCGCGAGATCCGCCGGCACGGCAATATCGAACAAAAAATACGCCCACCGCTGATTGCGCCCGTGCAGAACGCGATCCACCGTCGTCCACCAAATGCGCTGCCAATGATGCGGTGTGACACGGCCCTTGCCGACAAACCAGTACGCAAACACCACATACATCTGCGCCTCGTGCCCGTTTTTCAATGGGATTGTCTTGGAGGAATTGATACGCGACACTCGCAAGACGCCATGCGGCCCTGCCGGCGTGTCAATGCGCTCGGTTTGCGCCGCGTCAAGTTTCCAGCCCTGCCCGGTCAGACAGACTTCGGGCCGGTGAATACTGGTGACATCACGACCAGACAAGATAACGGTACAGAAGATGGATCGCCCAGTGGCATTCGTGAAGATGCGGTGCGCGCCATCGGTATCCGCCGGCAATACGCTGCGCTCGTCTTCGGTCAGCCGGCTCTGCTCGCCGCCGGTCCATGCACCGACCGCCTCCGGCAAGAATGGCCGCTCGTTCAGCAGTCGGATGCCCGGCTCAGAGCTACTCTTCACATCCGCCGTCAACCGCGTCAGCACAATACCGGCTACCAGAATTGCTATAACAATTCCCAACTGGCGAATCCCTGGTCCGCTTGACTTCGGAGTTACCGGAGTGTCACTCATCAGATCAGGCGGCAAATTGCATCAACCCTTCTCATAATAAACAACTTTAGTTGGCGCGGTGATCAAAGTCAAACACCTGCACAACCCGCTGCCGGCACGGAAAGATAACCGGCCGCGACCCGGCAATACTTCTCCGCCCAATACCGAATTTCGCCGCGCTCTTTCTCACCTAACTTACTAATGACTTTCGCCGGCGCGCCGTAGACGAGCGAACCTGGTGGCACTTGCAGCCCGCGTGTCAGCAACGCCCCGGCGCCGATGATGCTCTGTTCGCCCACCACCACGCCGTCCATCACAATCGCGCCCATGCCCACCAACACCTCGTCGCCAATCGTGCAGGCGTGCAGCACGACCCGGTGCCCGACCGTCACGTAGTTACCGACGAGACAGGCAAAATCATCCGCCACGTGGCCCAGACTCAAGTCTTGGATGTTCGTATGGTGGCCGATGACGATCCGGTTAATGTCGCCGCGCAACACGGAACCGAACCAGATACTCGACTGTTCACCGATGGTTACGTCGCCAATCAACTCGGCGCTCGGTGCAAGATAGACGCCGGCGCCAACGGTCGGTTGTTTGCCAGAATAACTATGAATGCTCATTGCGATTGATTTTGTCCGTATTTACCTCCAAATTCAAAGCTGAAATGGAAATACCTCATACTATTGTCGTCCGCCTCGATGACGACTACAACTGGTGGCTGGAGCAAACAAGCGAAAATCGCCGCCGGGACAGCGTCCTTGATCCCCGGCAAGTCGCCCATCTCCGCGAAGCGCTCGACGAATACCGGCCGCACGGTCTGCGCGAGGAACTATTCGATACCGCGTTCGCATTTTATGTGTTAGATGCGGAACTCGAAGAAGGCCAAGTGCGCCTCCGCCGCGATACCGGCGGCGAATTGTTCGCCTTACCACTATTCGACGACGACAGCGACGGGCCGTACTTTGATTTTCTCGATGCGCTGGCCGCCGCGCGAATTAAAAAACTGAACGCGACGCGCAATTACAAACAAAAATGTACGGAAGATGAAATGTTTACCGAGCTCGAGGCGCTCGACGCCGACCGGTATTTCGGCGACAACGTGATTCACAGCTTCGAGCAACTCAACGAGATTCTCGAATGGAAACCCGCCGAATGGGACGATTCCTCCGCGTCCTGAGCTGCGCGCTGTTGGTCGGCACCTGCCGGGCGGACTGGTCGGCGCTCGAACCATTTCAAGAGACGATGCCGCGCAACGAGTTCGACTCGTTGCTGACCAATGTTTACTGTCCCAGTGCCACGCTGACCGGCTGCCTCGCCTACGCCAGTAATTCCGTCACGATTTTCAGCACGCCGGAGAAAACCAACGCGCTCTTCACGCTCCGGTTCGGCACTCTACCGGTCGCACCGCAAAAATCCATCCGCCGCATCGTGCTCGATCCCGGTCACATCGGCGGCGAATGGGCGCGAATGGAAGAGCGCTGGTTTGTGCGCGGTAAAGCCCACCCGGTGCAGGAAGCTGTTTTGAATTTGCTGGTTGCCCGCCGGCTGCGCGATCAACTCACCGCTGCCGGCTTTGAAGTAGCGCTCACCAAAGATAATTTCGAGCCGGTCACCGACAAACGCCCGGAAGATTTCCGCGCGGAAGCGGCCCGCACATTACCGGATCCAGCGTTTGGCAACGAACTCGAACGCGCCGCTTTTCTCAGCGACCTCTGGCGTAAACGAATGGAACAGTTATTCTACCGGCAGGCCGAAATCGCGGCGCGCGCCAAGCTCGTCAACGAAACCTACCGGCCCGACTTGACGCTGTGCCTCCACTTCAACGCCGTCGAGTGGAACGAACACAACGACCTCGTCGACGATAACCGGCTCGTCATTTTCGTCCACGGCGATTACTTGCCGGGCGAAGTGGCCGACGACGCGCAGAAGTTACGGCTGGTTTACAAATTGTTGTCCCGGTCGCTGGCGGTAGAGTTACCGGTGGCGGAGTCGTTGGCGAATGCGCTAGCGTGCGCGACAAAGTTACCGGCAGCGGAATACGGCGTCGCCAGCTCGGCAGTGCGCGTGGGGACGAACGCGTATGTTTACGCCCGCAACCTCGCCGCCAACCGATCGATTGACAGCCCGGTAATTTTTCTGGAACCGTATTACATGAACAACCGGATTGTCTACCAGCGCATCCAGCTCGGCGACTACGATGGCGAACAAATCGTGGAAAGGCAATCTTACCGGAGCATCTTCCGGGAATACGCCGACGCCGTTTGCGCCGGCCTGAAAAACCACATTGCCCATGAAAAGTAACGCCGGCCAACATCTATGCATCGGCATTACCGGCAGCGAATTGACGCCGGCCACGCGCCAGTTACTCAAAACGGTGCAGCCGGGCGGGATTGTCTTGTTCGCACGCAACGTGGACAGCGCCGACCAACTCCGCGCCTTGACTCAGTCGCTGCACGAAGCCTTACCGGTGCGCCCATTCATCGCCATCGATCAGGAAAACGCCCGCGTCAACCGTCTCCGCGCCATCGTTGGCGAACTGCCCTCGATAACCGCAGTCAAACAAGCCGGTAGCGTTGAAGAATTTGGCCGCACCATCGGCCGCAGCCTTCACGACTTGGGAATTGATCTAGATTTCGCGCCGGTCCTCGACTTGGAACTATTCGATGCGCAAACCGACAACGCACTGCGCGACCGGTGCTGGGGACGAACCGCCGCGGAAGTCGTTCGGTTGGCCGGTGAGTTCATTACCGGCCTCGAAAGCGCCGGCGTGGCCGCGTGTCCGAAACATTTTCCAGGTTTGGGCGCGTCAACGCAAGATTCGCACGAACATCTGCCGACAATCACACGCCGCCGGGAACAATTGCTCGCGGAAGACATTCGGCCGTTTGCCGAACTCGCGCCGCGCTTGTCCGCGCTGATGATTAGCCACGGGCACTTCGTCGAGTTTGACGGTGAGAAACCAAAACCGGCCTCGCTATCGACGGAAATTGTCGGCGAGCTATTGCGCCGGCAACTCGGCTTTGACGGGCTGGTGGTGACCGACGACATGGAAATGGGCGCCATTACCAAGTCGGGCGATTTTGCGACCGCAGTGACCGGCGCGATTCAGGCCGGCGTCGACATAGTGCTGGTTTGCCATTCGCCTGAGAAGATTTTGGCTGCACACGAAGCGCTGACTAAGATCAAAATCCCGCCGCAATCCGCGCAGCGTCTCGAAAAATTCCGCGCGAAATGGATTAGCTAACCGCTCGCTAACGCTTGACCGGCAATCCAACCGGTCGTCCACGCCGCTTGAAAATTGAAACCGCCGGTGATTCCGTCAATGTCGAGCAACTCGCCGGCAAAGTGCAAACCCGGACAGCGCCGGCTCATCATCGTCTTGAAATCCACCTCGCTCAACCGCACGCCGCCACAGGTGACGAATTCTTCCTTGTTCGTGCTCTTGCCGGTGACCTGCAGCTCCGTCCGAATCAATTGTTGTACGAGCTGGTGTTGTTCGGCGCGCGACACGCGTGACCACCGCGTTTCCGGCAACACGCCGGCAGCCAATACCAACTGTTCCCAGAGCCGCGCCGGTAGCGCCGCGACCGGTGTGTTCACCACTAACCGCGCCCCGTGTTGATTCCGGCACGATTGAATTTCCGCTGCCGCGTTCCGGTCCGGCAGCCAGTTGATGTGCAGCGGAAAACGGTAACCCAGTCCATGCAATGCTCGCGCACCCCACGCGGACAGCCGCAGAATTACCGGCCCGCTCAAGCCAGTGTGGGTCACGAGCAAGGTGCCGCGTTCGCGCAATCCTTCTGCCGTGGCCTCGACTGATTCGAGAACAATTCCGGCTAGTTGCCGCAGCCATGTGGATTCAATGTTAAAAGTGAACAGCGATGGGACTGGCGGTTCCAATGTGTGACCGAGCGACACGGCCAGTTGGCCCGCGTCAGCCGTGCGGCAGCCACCGGTCGTCAAGAGTAGCCGGTCACAGGAAAGCGTCTCGCCGTTGGTCAACGTCAAGTCGAAGCCCGCCTCAGCACGGCGAGTGACGCGGTCCACGCCGCAGTTCGCTCGCAATATCACGCCGACAGCTTTGGCGGCATCGCAGAAGCAGTCGATAATTGTTTGCGATGAATTGCTGACTGGAAACAGACAGCCGTCAGGTTGGGTGTAGAATTGCACGCCACGGTTTTTAAACCATTCCACTGTCGCGCCGGCACCGAACCGTTCCAGCGGTCCGATCAACTCGCGTTTGCCGCGCGGATACCGGGTCGCAAACTCGCGAGCGTCGAAACAAGCGTGGGTCACGTTGCAGCGTCCGCCGCCGGAAATGCGAACTTTTGCGAGAAACTCACGCCCTTTCTCAAGGATGATGACTTCGGCACCCGGTCGCGCTTCCGCGCACGTGATCGCCGCAAAAAAACCAGCGGCCCCGCCGCCAACCACAATTATTCGTGGAGCACTCATCGGCAATAGCATACGACAAAGCCGCGTCGGTTACACGCCGTTGAATGCAGTGAACCCGCCGTCCACGGCGATATCGGCACCGGTCACAAAGCTGCTGGCGCGCGAACTGGCGAGAAACAACACCGCGCCGACAAGTTCTTGTGGTTCGCCGAACCGGTGCACCAGCGTCTGGCCGAGAATCGACTGCGCGCGTGGCGTCGGCGTGCCATCGTCCTTGAAAAGCAATTTGCGGTTTTGTTCAGCCGGAAAAAAACCGGGAGTAATCGAATTTACGCGCACACCATTACCAGCCCACTCACGGGCGAGAAACTTGGTGAGGTTCAAAACTGCCGCCTTCGCCGCCGAATACGCAACGACGCGCGATAACGGCAAGTGAGCACTGACGCTGGCGATGTTGATGATGCTGCCCTTACCGGCAACGACCATGGCTGCACCGAAAATCTGGCACGGCAGCAAGACACCACCAACAAGATTCAGATTAAAAACCGCATCCCAATTTTCGCGCGGAATGTTGGCGAACGGCATTTCCGGTGTGACCGTGGCTTTCGGATCATTGCCGCCAGCAGCGTTGACGAGAATGGTCGGCGTCCCGGTATGTTCGTGTGCTCGGCGCAGACTGCCGGCATCGGTTACGTCGGCGGAGACAAATGCCACCCGGTCACTGCGCTTCGTGCGCCCGATGACAGTAACTTTCGCGCCGGCGTCGGCCAAGCCGTGCGCCATGGCACCACCCAGCGCGCCGGTCCCGCCGATGACGACGGCCGTTTCACCAGTCAAATCAAAAAAATTCTTGTTCATGCCTGTATGTTTATGGAAAGCGCGGCATCCGGCAAGCGCAGAAATGCCGGACTTGACACATTTGCCCGGTGCGCCATGATGCGCGCCGGTATGAAACCCAAAGCCTTGTATATTTTAGACACCAGCAGTTTCGAGATGATTTATGGTCCCGAGGAACAAGCCGCCATTGCCAGCCAAGTGCAGTTGCTTGATCAACCATTTACCCGGCAACAGTGCGCCGAACATCTGGACCAACTTCGCGAAGTGGAAGTTATTTTCTCCGGCTGGTTTGCGCCGGTAATGGACGAAAAATTCCTCGCGGCCGCGCCGAAGTTGAAAGCCGTGTTTTATGGTTCCGGCACAATCCGCAGTTTCGTGACCGAAGCATTTTGGAAACGCGGCATCGTCGTCACCAGCGCCTACGCCGCCAACGCCATCCCGGTCGCTGAGTATATTTTGGCGACAACACTCTTCAGCTTAAAACGCGGCTGGTCTCAGGCCCGCGAAACTCGCCAGCAACACAAATTCGTTCGCCAAGTCGCCCCGGGCGCTTACCGGAGCACGGTCGGGTTGATCTCGCTCGGCCAGATTGGCAAGCTGGTGCTGGATCGTTTGCGCACATTTGACGTGCGCCAAGTGGTGTACAGCACAAGCTTGACGCCAGCCACTGCGGCCAAGCTCGGCGTGGAATCTGTTTCCCTCGACCAGTTGTTCCGCGAATCCGACGTCATTTCGCTGCACACGCCAGCGTTGCCGGAAACAAAAGGCATGATTACCGGCGCGCATTTCGCCGCGATGAAACCCAACGCCACCTTCATCAACACCGCTCGCGGCGCCGTGGTCCGCGAAACCGAAATGATTGAGGTCCTCACCCGCCGGCCCGACATTCAAGCGGTGCTCGATGTGACCGATCCCGAACCGCCCAAACCGGAGTCGCCGCTCTACACCTTGCCCAATGTCGTCCTCACACCGCACATTGCCGGCTCGCAGAACAACGAGTGCCGGCGCATGGGCCATTACATGGTCGAAGAACTCGGCCGGTATCTCGCCGGCCAACCATTGAAATGGCAAATCAACCAAGAACTCGCCGCCAAACTCGCCTAACATCATGATCACCACCGGCCTCGTCTCCGTCTCGTTCCGCAAACTTTCACCAGCCGAAATCGTCGCGCTCATTCGGCAAGCCGGTCTGAACGGCATTGAATGGGGTGGCGACATTCACGCGCCGCACGGCGACCTCGTCCGCGCCAGCGAAGTCCGGCAACTGACGCTCGACGCCGGCCTCACCGTCGCCGCCTACGGCTCGTATTACAAAATCAACCAGAGCGAAGCCGCCGGTTTGCGCTTCGAGTCCGTCCTTGAAACTGCCGTCGCGCTCGGCGCGCCGACGATTCGCGTCTGGGCCGGTGCGCTTGGTTCCGCCAAAGCCGACGCCGCTTACCGGGCCGCCACCGTTGCCGAAGCCAAGCGCATTGCCGCAATCGCGCAAGTGGCCGGCATCACAATTTCCAGCGAATACCACACCGGCACGTTGACCGATACCAACACTTCCGCGCAAACTATGCTGACAGAGATTCAGCACCCGAATTTCCACACGCTCTGGCAGCCGCACAACGACGAATCAATCGAAACCAATCTGGCCGGCCTCCGCGCCATCCTGCCGCAGCTGACCAATGTTCACTGTTATCACTGGCTGAAAAATGAGCGGCGGCCGCTGGCCGAAGGCGCGGATATTTGGCGGCAATACTTTGCCGTCGTGAAGTCGACGGGCCGGGATCACTGCGCGCTGCTGGAGTTTGTGGCCGGCGACGAACCGGCAAATTTCCTGCGCGACGCCGCTACGCTCCGGCAGCTTGTGGCTTGAGCACGCCGACGTACGGCAAGTTCCGGTATCGCTCCCGGTAATCGAGTCCGTAACCGACGACGAACTTGTTCGGAATCTTAAACGCCACGTAATCCGCCCGGCAACCGGCGCGATGCGGCACGTCTTTTTCCAGAAACGCCGCAAACTTCAGACTGCGCGGCTGCTGTTTCTGAATGGCGGCCCGGACCGCGAGCATTGTCAGTCCGGTATCGAGAATATCGTCCACCACCAGCACATCGCGGTCGCGCACATCGAGCTGCAGCAATTTCGTCCACGTCACCTCGCCGGCCGACTCCGTCCCACCGTGATAACTGGCGACGCCGACGCAATCCAAGCGGACCGGCACCGTCAACCGCCGCAGCAAGTCCGCCACGAAAATCACGCTGCCGGTCAAAACGCCGATCATCGTCAGCTCGCGCCCGGCATAATCGCGCTGAATGGTGGCAGCCAACTCATCGAGCCGGTGTTGAATTTGCGCCTCGGTCAATAAAACCTCGGCCAGATCGTCGTGCATGCGCGCATCGTACCGGATTCGGCGCAGCGCGCAAACCAAAAGCTTGACGCGCCGGGGCCTGCGGCCTATCGTTGCGCTAGTTCCTCGTAGTCAGCATCCCAACAAATCATCACTCCATGAGTTTCACCCGAATCGGCCTCACCGGCGGAATCGCTACCGGCAAATCCTCCGTCGCGGAATTATGGCGCGCCCACGGCGCGACGGTGATTGATTCCGATCTGCTCGCCCATCGCGCGCTGGAGCCTGCGACGGCGACTTACCGCGAGATTGTGCAGACGTTTGGCCCGGCAATCGTGAACGCCGACCGCACGATCAACCGCCGGCAACTCGGCGAAATCGTGTTCGCCGACGCCGCGCGCCGGCAAGAGTTGAACGCCATCGTCCATCCAATCGTCCGCGCGGAATGGCAACGTGGATTGGCCGCGGCCACCGGCATCGCGGTGGTGGGAATCCCGCTGTTGTTTGAAGTTGGCGCGGAAAAGGAATTTGATTGCGTGGTCGTGGTCGGTTGCAGCGAAACGACACAACTGGCCCGACTGGCTGTCAACGGTCTGACTGAGGCGCAAGCCCGGGCCCGCATCCGGGCGCAGTTACCGTTACCGGTAAAAATGGACCGGGGCGATTTTGTGATTTGGAACGATGGCTCGCGGGCGGTGTTGCACCGGCAAGCCGAAATAATTTGGACGAAGATCAAGGAGAGTTAATCATGCCGCGCAAACCCAGCACGAAGAAGCTAATCAAACGACCAGCCAAGGCCCGCGCCCCAAAGGTGATCGCCGCACCGGTTGTTCCGCCGGCACCGCCGGTCGAGGTAGCGGTTGCAGCGCCGGTCGTCGAACCGGCTCCCGTCGCCGCGCCAGTCAAGCCGGCCATCGCTCCACCCAAGCCGCCGGCACCACCGGTCGAGGTAGCGATTGCGGTGCCGGTCGTCGTACCGGCTCCCGTTGCCGCGCCAGTCAGGCCGGCCGTCGTTCCGCCCAGGCCGCCGGTACCACCGGCCGCCCCGCGGGAAATTGTCCGCTTGGCCGATTTTCAGGTGCTGACAATCGAGGAACTGCAAGAGAAGGCGCGGGCCATCGGCATCGGATCGGTCGCCACACTCAAGCGTCACGAAATCATTTTCGCATTACTGAAACGGAAATCCAACGCGAGCATTGTCGGCGATGGTGTGTTGGAGATTTTACCGGACGGGTTCGGATTCCTGCGGTCCACCGTCTACAATTACCTGCCCTGCCCCGAGGATATTTACGTGTCGCCGTCGCAGATCCGCCGGTTTGAATTGCATACCGGCGATTTGGTGGGTGGCCAAGTGCGGCCGCCGAAGGACAAGGAACGTTTTCTCGCGCTGCTCAAGATCGAGACCGTGAACCAGCAAGACCCGGACAAGGCGAAAGACAAGATCACGTTCGACAATCTCACGCCACTCTTTCCGATCAGCCGGTTCGTGCTGGAAACCACGCCCGAGGAAATCAACACCCGCGTGATGGATTTGTTTTGCCCGATTGGCAAAGGCCAGCGCGGGTTGATTGTGGCGGCACCGCGCACCGGCAAGACGATCTTGCTGCAGAAAATCGCCAACGCCATCGCGCAGAACAATCCGGAAGCGATTCTGATCGTGCTCCTGATTGACGAGCGGCCGGAAGAAGTCACCGATTTCAAGCGCACGGTCAAAGCCGAGATCATCAGCTCGACATTTGACGAACCGCCAGAACGCCACGCCCAAGTCGCCGAGATGGTGCTGGAAAAAGCCAAGCGGCTGGTGGAACACAAAAAAGACGTGGTGATCTTGCTCGACTCGATTACCCGGCTGTCGCGCGCCTATAACGCGCTCGCGCCGAAATCCGGCAAGATTCTGTCGGGCGGCGTGGACGCCAACGCGTTGCACAAACCGAAACGGTTCTTCGGTTCGGCGCGCAAAGTCGAGGAAGGCGGCTCGCTGACCATTCTGGCGACGGCGCTGACGGAGACCGGCTCGCGGATGGACGATGTCATTTTCGAGGAGTTCAAAGGCACCGGCAACATGGAGCTCTGCCTCGACAAGGGGTTGGTGGAAAAACGCATTTACCCGGCGATCAACATCGAGCGCTCCGGCACGCGCAAAGAGGATATGCTCTACCATCCCGACGAACTGGACCGCATTTACATCCTGCGCAAGGCGCTGGCCGAAGTGCCGGCGGTGGAGGCGATGGAGTTGGTCGTCGAAAAACTCAAGAAGACCGGCAGTAACGCTGAGTTTTTGTTGTCGATGAAGTTTTGACCGGTAAACAGCACAGGCGGCACTCAAGCAGTGCCGCCCGGCTGATTTACGACTAAACTTTACTTTGATTAAGCGCGAACAGGCAGCACGCCTCGAGCTAGCCAGCCCTGGACGCAACACGGTGAGGGACGATCAGAATGACCGTCAATGGTGGGAGTCACGCCGATACGTACCGCACTAATTATCGGTATGCCACCTGTTCGAGCCTTAATCAACTGCGGAACCATCATCACCCTTTCCGCATCAACCGCAACACAAACACGGTCACCGCAACCAAAACGACCAACGCACCCATCAGTAGGTACACTGCGTCTTTGCTGCGAGTATGGGGTTCATCGTTCACACGCAGAGACTAGCGAAATCACCGGCCGGTGACAATTAGGACTCACCCTGATTTCTTTGTAGGGTTTTCCCTTACAGCAACGGCGTACCGGCGCAAGTCGTTGAGGCTGGTGACCTGACATTTCTCTTTGAGCCGCGCCTGATAGGTTTCGACGGTCTTAATATCAATCCGGAGGCGCTCCGCGATTTGGCGGGTCGTGCGGTCTTGTCCGAGCAGCTGGAAGACCTCCAGCTCGCGATCGGTCAGTTGCTTCAAGAACACTGCATGCTGGTCCGCCCCGGTGCCGGAGCCGTTGATGAGCGCGCCGACCAGTTGCCGCGCGAGGAGTTCACTAACAAACAGCTCGCCCGCCAGAACGCGGCGGATGGCGGTGAGGATGACCGGCGTATCTTCCTGCTTGGTGACGTAGCCGCGCGCGCCGGCCCGCAACGCGCGTTCGGCGTACAACACCTCATCGTGCATCGTCAGCACCAGCACCGGCAGCTTGGGATACCGGCTCTGCAAGTCTTTGATCAGATCCAAGCCGGGCGTGGTCTTCAGCGACAAATCCACCATCGCCAAATCCGGCAGCTGGTTCGCAATCAACTGCCAACATTCCGCCGCGTCGCCGCAATCGCCAGTGACCACCAGATCGGCCTGCTGATTGATCAACTCGGCCAACCGTTCGCGCACAATCGGGTGGTCGTCCACCAAAAGGATTTTGAACTTTTTATTTTTCATTTGCCACCTGCTGCGCCGGCAAGCTCACCGTCACGAGTGTGCCGCCGAGTTCGCCCCGGCAGATTTGCAACTGACCGCCGAGCAGCCGGGCCCGGTAGGTCATAATACTCAACCCGATGCCGCCGGTTTGCGCCGGCGCGTCCGTCCAGTCGTGACCGTTGTTGGCCACTGCCAATTGGATTTCGGTGGCGTCGCGCCGGAGAGTAATCGTGATGGCCGTCGGCGCGCCGTGCCGGAGCGCGTTGGCGACGGCTTCTTGGACAATCCGGTACAAATGCAAAGCGCGAGTTTTATCCAGCAACTCCCAATCAGCCGGGCACACCAATTCGCAGTGCGTCTTGCTGGTCTTGTTAGTCTCGACGACGAACCGCTGTAACGCCGCCGGCAAACTGCCGCCCGCCAATTCCACCGGATACAAGCCGCGGGCAATATTGCGCGCCTCGTGATTGGCCTGCCGGAGTAACTCACTAATCTCGTGCGCGGACTTGGCCGCCGGCAAGTTCTCAGGCGCCAGCCGTTCTTCCAGCGAACCAACCGCGAAAGCGATGCCGGTCAACATCTGGCACAGGCTGTCGTGCAAATCCTGACCGATGCGCCGGCGTT
>JBAWWR010000070.1:0-12890 GCA_037146675.1 Verrucomicrobiota bacterium
TGAAGTGGCCTTTGCTGAGCCAGTCGGCGTACCATTTGTCCTCGACGGTTTTCGGTTCGTAAGCTTTGGAAATCTCGATGCCCATGATGGAGAGGTTGTAACGGAGTGCGTGCGCCAATTCAACAACAGAAGCACTGCGGACCACTCTAAACTTGACGCCCCTATCGAAATTGCTATAAATATCGTCCCAACAAGGAGGTAGTTTGAACTCTCAAGGGGATAGTTTTGGTGACGATCGTGCCGCATCTCTGCCGGCAGGATTTAAGTATCTAATCGGTGGTGCGGCATTTTTCATTGCCGGTTGCTCGGCTTTCTTTTCGGTGCGCGGCCTCGGTTTGCTGTTTGTCGGTTCGTCCACGGCTGTGATGATCATGGCTGCCAGTTTGGAAATTGGCAAACTTGTCGCGGCCTCGTTTCTCTACCGGTATTGGCAGGACATCAGCCGACCGTTACGCGTGTACTTAACGCTCGCAGTGCTGACGCTTATCGGCATTACTTCGCTCGGTAATTACGGCTTTCTTGCCCGCGCCTACGAAGATACCTACACTCGTGTCTCTGGATTCGAAGAGCAAGTCGCGCTGCTCGAAAAAGAAAATGCTGATACGCAACGCCAGATTGTTTCTGCACGCGGTCAGCTTAACAAGGCCACCGATACCGGTCGTGACAGCGTTATCAGCCTTCAAACCCGCATTGCCGCCGCCAACGCCTCGCTTGACCAAGCGCTGGCCCGCATTCAAGAAAAACGCAACACCGCCCAGGCCCGCCGTGACCGTGACATTCAGACGCTTGCTCAACACCTCGTCGGTCGCACCGATCCGCTGACGAAAGCCCTCGCCTCTGAAGACGCGTTGATTACTGGCCTGAATAGTCAGCTTGCCGTGCTTGACCGCGCTGTCGATGCCTACACTAAACAAGGCGGCCCCGGTTTATTCAGGGTCGATAGTATTAAAAAAGGCCAGGAACTCCGCGACCAGCAAGCCAAGGACCGCGTCCACCTCACCGGCCAAATCGCCGACCATCGCGCCAAGCAGGAGCAACTCCGTGCCGAACTCGCCAAAAATAACGAAGCCGATGATAAAGACACCGGCAGCGTCCGCCAACAATTCGACACCGCAACCATTGCGCTTGATACTGAAGAAAAAGAACTTCGCAAAGCTCATGCCGATTCCATTGCGCAAGTTGAGCAGCAGGTTGCCGGCGTGCAATCCCTTGGCGAAACCGCTAGTAGCTCCAGCAGCGCGCTGATTGAAACATTTTATCAGCGCATTCGATCCCACAACGACGAGATTCGCCAGCTTAAAGAAAAAATTGCCGCCACCGACATCGGTTCCTACCGGTTCGTCGCGCGCGCTTTCTCAGCACCGGCCGATGACGTGGTGAAATGGCTCGCGCTCGCGCTCGTCCTTGTGTTCGACCCGCTGGCGGTCTGCCTCGCCGTCGGTTTTAATGTCGCTTTGCTCCGCGATATGCAAGGGCGCCGCTCGTCAATAGTCACGCCACCTGTCGGTTCAGGCGCGCCGCCGGCCGGTAAACCTGCTAACCGGCCCCGCTGGATCGGCATCGGTTTGAGCGTTTTTCTGCTCGCGCTTGGGACCGGCTCCATCGCCTTCGCCGCGCACTGGGGCGTCCACTCCTACCGTCAACGTGCCCAGACCGGTCACACCGATTTCATTCCCGGTAACAGCTTTGCCGTTGCCACCATCCGTCCCGACCAACTCAAAAACACCGAACTTGTGACCGGCTGGTTCGGCGTGTTACCCGGCAAAGCCTTCGGCGCCGCACTCGAGGACCTGCTGAGCAACGGTTTTGACGCTCAGGCTGATGTGTACGCTTTTGCTAAGTTCCCGGATAAGAAAACTGAAAACTCTGACCGGCCAGTGATGCTGGCCGGCCTTGTTGCTCGCGTCACCGATGCCGGCGCCGCGGAAGCCGCGCTGGCGCGTCTGGCCGACCAAATCAGCGCCAGCCTCCGCGCCAATACCGACGCCGTGCCGTCACCAGCCAAGGGCCGCGCGATGATCCGGTATGGTCGCGGCCGGTATCTCGATCCCGAAGGCGGATTCTTCACTTTTGCCATTGCCGACCGGACTGCGATTCTGCTCGTTGAACTGGAAGGCGACGCCCAAGCGTCGCTCGTCGAAAAGGAAATGCAAACCTGTCTCATCCCGCAAGACACCGATCTCGGCGCCGCCACGCGGGAACCGTTGCCGGCACGCGCGCTGGTGCGCGATGGCGCGGCTGGCGTCTGGCTTGATGCGGCTCGCTTCTTCAACAGCCTCCCGAAAAACTCTGCTGCCCAAACCCGGTATCAACAACTCCAACGCTTCGTCAATTTTGATCTCGTCTTGAAACTCCGGCCCAGCGCCGGTAACCAATGCAGCCTCAGCGCTGACTACAACTACAAAGCCGACCGCTTCAAAGACCGGCAACAACCGACTGCGTTGCAAGTCTTGGCCGGCTTGGGTGCCGGCGACGCGACTAGTCTGGCTGGTCAACTGCTCGACCGCTGTGCTGATACGCTTGACTACGATTCGCTGATCGAGCGCCTGCGCACCACTATGACAGGTCCGCAAGCAGTGCTCGTCGAAAAATCCTTTACCACCGACCGCGAAGCGCAATTTAGCGTCACCGCCCGCAATATTCAGCCGTCCGCTGTGCCGGTTGCCACGCGCTGATGACCGGTCGTTGGTCATGCGTCGTGCTGGTGTTCGTCCTCGCCGCTTGCCGGACTCCGCAGAAAAACGTCAGCGTTTATCCGCTCGCTGACGATGAATCCGGCAATGCGCGGCATCTCCAGACCGGCTCCGACGTTGGTGAAACCGTAACCGGCCGGATGAATCTCCCAAATTTTGCCGATATAGAAACCGCCACTAATTCGGCAATCTCCACCGCACCGACGTCCAATGCTGAACCGTCGGTTGCCGGTGCGCTGCCGGTAACAGCCACTGTGCAAAAAGCGACGATACACCTAGAGCCCAACGAAATGCCGGCGCCGACTGCGCATACCAGCGTAACTCCGCGACTCGTGATTCCCAATGGCAACGGCGCGCAAAGCGTTACGGCGGCAAATCGCTCAATTCATCTCACCTTACCGGCTTGGATAAATTCCGCTGCGCGGGAAGTCGGCGGTTTGGCGAATGTTAATGCCGGGCACGCAGTCGCCACAGCTCAGCGGTTATCACTTGCCAATGTGAAAATACCGGTGCTTGTCGCCACTAACTCGGCCAGTGCGACGATAGCAACTCGTGCGGTTCCATTGCCGGCAGTTGGCTCGGCAGCGGCGAGTGTTCCAGAAACATTGTCGCAACCAGTTGAACTGGAGGTGTTGTTGAATGGTGCGCATGACGACGATTGGCGACAACAGCAGGCGGACCGGCAACGCGCGGCGGAAAGCAGCCGGCAATCGGAACGCGACAGCTTGGAGAAGGCGCTGCAACAATTCTTGCAGTCCGTCGCGAAATGAGTAGCTTGTCGTTATGAGCGGAAAGTTATGGCTGGGACTCTGGTTGGTTTTGATATTGAGAAGCTTGGCCGTTGAGCCAGGTGAGACGGTGCAGCGGCTGAGTGGGTTCAGGCAAGTTGATGTAGCAAGGTTGCTGGCCGGTGAGGTATTGACCGAGCGCGGGGCGCTGATGGATTTTCCGAATGGGATTTCGGCGCAGAGTTGTTTTGCCGTGGCGTTGCCGGCAGAGGAAGTGGCGCGGCGGTTGCAGGTGTGGAATCCGACGGCACATGCGGAGTTGAAGGTGTCGGCCTTTAACGCGGTGGCTGTTCCGTGCCGGCCAGCAGATTTCACGTCGCTCCAGTTGACTGCTACGCAGAAGTCGGTGCGCTGGCTGGTTGAGAAAACGCTGGCCACCACGCCGGCAAAATCGAGTTTGCATTTGTCACGCGCCGAGGCAGGGGAATTGGCTGGTAGTCTTGCCACCTCCACGAGTTCACAACGCATCACGGAATATTGGTCCAAACTGCTCACCGCTCGCGCGACGGCGTTTCAACAACAGGGCTGGGACGGGATTGCGCCGTATGAAGTGGCCGGCAAAGCGACGTCGGCGGTCACGCAGTTGCGCGCGCTGTTGAACGATCAATCCGCCGTCGCGCTGGAGTTTGCGCCGGTGTTGCGGAAAGCCGGGTTGCTGGGTCACGCGGCGGATGCGAAGTTGGTACCGTTTTATTATTGGCGCTGCTTTGAGGCCAATCATCACGCGACGCTGAGCTTGGGCGCGGTGTACCGGCTGGCGGTCGGCGAGCGCTACCAAGTTGTCGATGTGGAATACTACGTCAGCGGCGATTATTATGCCGCGGTGACGTTGTATGAAATCTGGCCGGTTACAGGCGGCGCATTGGTTTGGCGCGTGGATTTGTTTGCCGCCCCGATGTTGGAGTATATCAAAGGTATGGAACGGCTCGCTTATGAGGTTTTGATGGTGCAGGATATCAAGCAGTGGACACGATGCCTACTCGACGACCTAAAGGTCAAGCGATGACCGGTCGACTGCGAATCGCATTCTATTTCTTGCTGGCGGTGACGCTGACGGGTGTGGCGCGTGCCGGTGGCTCGATTCGCGTCGCTGAAGAGTTGGATGTTAATTACAGTTATACCGGCAACGCGGCAGTCACCGGCTCGGGATTAACCGGCGCGAAGATTGACGAGCACAGTGCGGGCGTGAAGTTCGTGGTGTCGTCGCAAATGACGCGGGATTTGCTGCTGCGGATTGGTGGAGAATGGCAGCGGTTTTCGTTTGGCGTACCGGCGGGCGTGCCGGTGCCGGCCACGTTACAACAAGTCAGCGCGGTCATCGGTTGCGATTATCAGGTAGGCGGGTTGTGGATCATGCGCGCCGAATTGCAGCCCGGTGTTTACAGTGATTTCACAGATGTTACCGGCGGGGATGTGGACGCGCCGTTCGTGTTGGCCGGTGTGTATTTGGTCAACCCGGATTTGCAGTGGCTGCTCGGGCTGCACGTGGATGCGCGCAGTCAATACCCCGTCTTACCGGTGGCCGGTGTCCGTTGGAAATTTGCCGATGAGTGGACGCTTAACTTCATGCTGCCTAAACCCCGGTTGGAATATGACATGAATGACCGGGTGCAACTTTATCTGGGAGCCGGTCTGGCGGCGGGCACGTTTCGGGTCGGTGACAATTACAGTCTGGCCAAACTGGACCGGCAACTGGTTGATTACCTTGAAGTGCGGGTTGGTGCCGGCTGGTCGTGGAAAATCACGCCGACACTTCAGATGGAAGTTGAAGCCGGTACACTCGCGTACCGGGAGTTTAATTTCTTCAACGCCACGACCGACTACCGGAGTAACGGTGCGCCATACGGCCAAGTTGCCTGTCACGCGCGGTTTTGACCGTGACAAATCTTGCAACTGGAAAGTGGTTCCGGTAGCGTCGGGTTATGCATGATATTCCCGTTTTGCATGTGAGCGCCGAGATGATCCGCGCCAAAATTGCGGAGTATGACCGGACCCATTGAAGGAGATTTGACCATGGAACTATTTGAAGCCTGCCGGCAGCGTTATTCCGTGAGAGCGTTCCAGAACGCTCCGATCAGCGAGCAAACTGTAACAGCAATTCTCGAAGCGTCGAACAGTGCTCCGTCGGCCGGCAACCTGCAAGCGTATGAGATTGTCGTCGTCCGCGACGCGACGCGCAAACGCGAACTTGCCAGGGTTTCGTGCGAACAAAACTTTCTCGTTGATGCGCCGGTTGTGCTGGTGTTTTGCGCTAATCCCGACCGCAATCGCAATAAATACGGCGATCGGGGCACGGACCGGTACTGCGTGCAGGACGCGTCGGTCGCCTGCGCCTACGCTCAGCTCGCCGCAACTGCGCTTGGGTTGGGGAGTTGCTGGATTGGCGCGTTCGATGAGACGGACGTCAAACGTGTCATTAACGCACCAGCCGCCTGGCGGCCGGTTGTCATTTTGCCGGTCGGAGTACCGGCGGATAAGGCCAAGTCGCGTTGTCGTCGAGCGCTCACGGACATCGCGCATCCTGAACCGCAGTGACTCAGCGGCATAGCTGAAGTCTGCGGCTGAAAACGATTACATCCCCAAGCCCGGCGGGAGATTCATGCCGGCGGTGACCTTGTTCATCTCTTCGGTCTGCGTCTTTTTGGCGGTCTCCAACGCATTTTGCACTGCACCGAGAATCAGGTCTTCGAGCATCTCGGCGTCTTGCGGATCAATCACTTTCGGATCAATCTTGATGCGGGCGAGGGAGCCGTCGCATCGCGCTGTGGCTTTGACCGCACCGCCGCCGGCAGAGCCTTCCACTTCGCGCTTGGCCAGGGCGTCCTGTACCTGCGTCATCTCCGCCTGCATCTTCTGTGCCTGTTTTAGAAATTTACCGAGACCAGCCATAATTATCCTTTTACTTTCTGACTTCGACGATTTGTCCTTTGAAAATTTCGAGTGCCTTCTTGATTAGCGGATCGTTTTTGAACTCACCGACGTTAGTCACTTTTACCGGACGCTCTGCGACAGTGGCAACCGGCTTCGGCGCCGGCGCAACGGAGCCGGAGGCTTCAAATTTTAACGAAACATCTGCGTGCAATTGTTCTTTCAACTTCGCTTGCAGGATTTCCCGGTTGCGAGTGGTGTCTGCGAGTTCCTGGCGGTCGGCGAACTCGGGATCGAAACCGACAGTCAAGATACCGGCTTGGTACCTGAGCGGTTTTGCGCCGACGAGATAGCTCTTGGCCAACGGCGTAACCTTGCCGAGATGTTCGACGGCATACGCCCACGCTTCATCGAGCGATGCCGGTGGGTGAGTTACTGTGGTAGTCTCACGAACTTGGCTGACCGGGGCCGGTTGCGCTGTGACTACCGGCGCAGCGCCTAGCTGGCCTTTCAACTCGTTCAGCTTCTTGAGTACGCCATCGAGCCCGACCATTTCGCGGGCTTTGATGGCGCGGACGAGTGCGATTTCAAAATAAATGCGCTTCGATAAGGCATACCGGAGCCGGCCTTCGGCGCCGGCTAAGGCGTCAATGACGCGCAGCACAGCATCGGTGTCAATTCGACCGGCTTGCTTCTTCAATAATTCTAGTTCCGTGTCCGGTACATCCACCAACTCCGCGCCGGCCCCGCCGATGGTCAGCACGAGCAAGTTCCGGTAATGGTCGAGTAAGTCGGCTAGTAGCCGTTGCAAATCTTTGCCGACCTCGTCGAGTTCTTTTAGCGTTTTCAACGCGATGTTTGTATCGCCATCAATGACAGCATCGGTGAGCGCGGCGATTTTCTCATGGGCGACGAGGCCAAAAACAGAGAGCACATCTTTCTCGGCAATCTTGTCGCCGCAAAACGCGATAAGCTGATCGAGCGTACTTTCGGCGTCGCGCATGCCGCCTTCCGCGCCGCGCGCGATTGCCGTCAGTGCTTCTTCGTCAATCGTGATCTTCTCGTCTTTGGTGATTTTCTTAAGATGCTTGACCAGTAACGCGGACGGAATTCGGCGGAGATCGAAGCGTTGGCACCGGGACAGAATCGTCGGCAAAACTTTCTGCGGGTCGGTCGTGGCGAAGATGAACTTTACGTGTGCCGGTGGTTCTTCCAGCGTCTTCAGCAGCGCGTTGAATGCCGCCGTGGTGAGCATGTGGACTTCGTCGATGATGTAAATTTTGAACTTGGCGCGCGCGGGCGTGTACCGGCAGGTGTCGCGGAGTTCGCGGACCTGCTCAACGCCGTTGTTGGACGCGCCGTCAATTTCAAGAACGTCGAGCGAATTGCCGTTGGCGATTTCTTTGCAATTGTCGCATGTGTCGCACGGCGTGGCGGTCGGACCTTTGATGCAGTTAAGCGCTTTGGCGAAAATGCGGGCGATGGAAGTTTTGCCGATGCCGCGCGGGCCGACGAACAGGTAGGCGTGCGCGAGACGGCTTTGCTCAATGGCGTTTTTAAGCGTGGTAGAGACGTGATCCTGGCCGACCACTTCGTCGAATTGCTGTGGTCGCCATTTGCGAGCGAGTACTTGATATTGTTGTGCCATCGGCTAATTCACTTATCGAAAAATGATCGTGCACCCCGGCTCGACAAACGCCATCGGTTTACTTACCGCAGTTAAGGCTCCCGTTAGGCGACCCGACGGCACAAGGAACATCAAGTTTACCGTTGCTGCCTTCCGGCCCTGGCGGAGTTCACCCGCATCCATTGCATCGGACCCAACGTTCAACGCTGCCCTGCGATTCGCTTACCCACGTCGCCGCCTCCCCAGGGGATTCAGCCCAGCTAGAGCGGGTTGCTGGTACAGGGAACCGCTACCTCCCCGCCTAGCACGACCAAAATTCTGCAATCTCCTTACTCTGAATCACCGGCGCTGGCAAATCAAAAAAGCCGACAGTTCCCAACTGCGGCGGCCAACAACTCCGGCGCGCGCTGCATCGCTTCCGCCGTGGGCAACGTTGCCGGTGTAATGGCTTGCGCAATCTCAATGCCGGCTTGCCGCCATTCGGTTTCGCTGAGTTTCACACGGCCGGCCAACACTGCGACTTTCACGGCGTGTTTGCGTCCGAGTGCCGTCACGCCGGCAACTACTTTACCGTGCAACGATTGCTCATCGAATTGGCCTTCGCCGGTAATCACCCAATCCGCGCCAGCCAAATCTTCAGCCAACCGGCTCGCCGTCATCACGGTCTCAATGCCGGGAACGAGGCGCGCGTTTAGAAACGCAATTGCGCCGCCGCCCAAGCCGCCGGCCGCGCCGGCACCGGGCACATTCAAAATATCTTTGCCGAGTTGCGTCTTCACGATGCCGGCGAGATGGCGCAGACCATTGTCCAATTGTTCCACCATTGCCGGCGTCGCACCTTTTTGCGGACCGAACACATGTGCCGCACCGTGTTTGCCGCACAACGGGTTGTCTACGTCGCAGAGCACATCAATCGGTATCTCATCAAAAAGCAGGTCTTTCACATCCGGATCCCATGCCGGATCTTCAATCGTCGCGATCCGCTCCAATTCGCCGCCGCTGTACAGTTTGAGCAGCCGTCTGTCCGTGTCCCAAAATACCCAACCGCCGGCCCGTGCCATGCCAATCCCGCCATCCACGGTCGCGCTGCCACCTATGCCGAGCAAGATGCGTTGAGCGCCGTGTCGCATCGCGTCGGCCAATAATTCACCGGTGCCATGTGTTGTCGTCAATAGCGGATTGCGTTGTTCCGGTTTGAGCAGCACCAACCCGCTGGCTTGTGCCATCTCGATAACCGCAAGTTTTTCGGAGGCGAGCCACAAATACTTTGCAGTGACAAGCATTTCCGGTAACGGCCCGGTCACTTGCCGTGAAATCCATTCGCCGCCGAGCGCGGCGTGAAGTGCGTCGGCAGTTCCGTCGCCGCCGTCGGCCATTGGCTTGACGATGATTTGTGCGCCGGGATGTGCAGCTAGCAAAGTGTTGCGGACAATCTCGCACGCGGCGGGTGCAGTGAGACTGCCTTTGAATTTGTCGAGGGCGACGACGATCTTCATCGGACGTAGGCGATGGTTTGCGGGCCTTCGGGCAAAACGCAGATGGTGGCGGGCCGGCCGAGCTTGGATTCAATCCCGGTAATAGTCTTGGCGATGTCCTGGCAGGGGCGCAACAAAGCGCGCTGGATTTGGGCGTCGGTCAGACCGGCGCTGTGGACGTAGACATCGGCGTGGAGTTGAATCTTGGCTTGGATTTGCACCTGCCACTGGTCGGGCTGACTGAAACCTGGTTGCTCCAGCATGGCGAGGGCGGCCTGCGGCGAGCCCGCTTCTTCAAGCAATTCGGCAAACCGGCTGCCCTCGGGTAATCCATCGGCGCAAGCGGCCGCAAGGATGATGGTGCCACCGGCGCGCACGATGCGGCTGGCGGCACTCAGGCCTTTGACGCATTGGTAAAGATTTTGGTCGAGCGGGTAACCACTGTTGGTGGTGATGACGATGTCGAACGGCTCGGCGACCGGTACCATGGCGTGCTCTTTCACGAACTTGCAGCCGGCGGCGTGTGCGGCGAGCATGTCACCGGCAAAGATGCCGGTAATCTGCCGGGCGGAGTTGAGCGTGACGTTGATCAAAAACGTCGGGTTAGCGCGCAAGGCGACTTCGCGCATTTCTTCCCAGACCGGATTGCCGGCCGTCACGCCCCACGTGGCGTTTGGATCGCTGATCATGGCGTAACCGTGATTGCTATGAACACTTTCCGCGCCGGCAATGGATGGCAACACGCCTTTCGGTCCGCCGCTGAAGCCGGCAAAGAAATGCGGTTCGATAAAACCGGTCAGAATCCGCACGTCGGATTCGAGGAATTGGCGATTGATGCGGACCGGATGACCGCGCGATGTTACGCCGAGCGAAACGAGATTGCCGGTATCATTCGCATCGTGCTGTAGGCACCGGTAATTCGCCACGACTTCCGCGCCGAGCATCTCGCGCAACTCAGCGGCGGTTTGCGGCCGGTGCGTGCCGAGCGCGTTGAGCAAGGTGATGTCGCCGCGCGCGATGCCGGCGGCTTCCAGTTCCGCAAGCAGGACCGGCAACAGGCGGTCGTTCGGCGTGGCGCGGGTGATGTCGGTGTGGACGATGACGACTTTGTTGCCGGCACGAACCTTCGACGCGAGCGGTGCGGAGTTGATTGGTTGGCGCAACGCGGTGAGGATGGCGGCGGGTTCGTCGGTAACGCCTTGTACGAATGGCGCCTGCACCACCTGACAATGCGCTGGTAAGTTGACCGGCAATCCGTCGCGACCGTAGGCTAAATTGACCGTGATGCTCATCGCCGGTTAGCTGTGGCGGATTTGAATGTCCACCATCAAGTCGGACGCGATTTGTTCGAGCGCCTGCTGGAGTTGGCGGAGTTCGCCTTTGGCTGGTAATTGCACTTGGGCGGTGGCGTGAAACAGTTCCTCGCCGGACATCGGCGCGCTTTCGCAGGCGGTGGTCAACTCTTCGATGTTCACCTGCTGCTGGGCGAGGACTTTGGAGATTTGGCGGACAATGCCGGGCCGGTCCTGGCCGACGACTTCGATGGTGGCCAACTGGCGTTCCGGGAGGGCAGGGGAATTGTCCTTTTGGACGCTGACGGAAATACCGTGCGTTTTAAGGGCCTGCAACGCGGCGAGAAACTGTTGCTCACGCGTTGCCGGTACTTGCGCTTGCACAATGCCGGCGAACTGGCCGCCGAGATGCGACATGCGGCTGGCCAACCAATTGCCGTCGTGATCCGCAATCACTGCGGAAAGTAGGCCCACCAATCCCGGCCGGTCGGCTCCGATAATCGTCATCACGAAAGTGACATTCATGAATATCTGTTACGCTGTCGGCCTGTGAATGGCAAGTCTGGACGTGAGCGTTTTGGTTTCGAAAGTGGTAAGGTGTCTTAGCGGCGGTAAAAATCGCTCTCAGCGCGAGACACCGGGGAATTAACTTGTGGGCAACATCAGCGAGGATAAAATGATTGCCAATGAAATCCAACACCTCGCGTTGGTCGCGGGAGTAAGGCAGATGGGAAATGGCGGATGAAGATTCTCGTTACGGGCAGTAGCGGATTGATTGGGATGGCGCTGGTGGAATCGCTGAGCCGACAGGGGCATGCGGTCACTCGCTATAACCGTGCGCAGCCGCCCGAGTTGGACGGTTTTGAAGCCGTGGTGCATCTCGCCGGCAAAAACATCGCTAGCCGCTGGACCAAGGCGAATAAACAGCAGATTTATTCCAGCCGCGTTGAGTTGACCCGGCAACTCAGTACCGGGCTGGCGCGTGCGTCACATCCGCCGCGGGTTCTGATTTGCGCATCGGCGATTGGGTTTTACGGCGACCGCGGCAACGAGATGCTAACTGAGGAAAGCCCAAGTGGCACCGGGTTTCTGACCGACGTGGTGACTGGCTGGGAAAGCGCCACCGCACCGGCGAGTCAAGCCGGTATTCGTGTCGCAAACCTGCGGGTTGGGGTCGTCCTCGACGCGCAGCAAGGCGCGCTGGCGAAGATGCTGCCTGCGTTCAAGCTTGGCGCTGGTGGCATCGTTGGCTCAGGCCGACAGTACTGGAGTTGGGTGGATGTGGCCGATGTGGTGGGCGCAATGGAGCACGTGCTCGCGACAGACTCAATCCGCGGCCCAGTCAACGTGGTCGCTCCGAATGCAGTTACCAACCGGGAGTTTGCGAAAACACTCGGGCGCGTCTTGCACAGGCCCACAATCCTGCCGTTACCTGCCGCGGTTGTTAAAATTCTTTTCGGTGAGATGTCTCATTTGCTGCTGGCAAGCGCGCGGGTGCTGCCGGTTAAACTTGAAGCAAGCGGCTACAGATTTCGCTGCCCGATGCTCGACGAATCTCTGCGCCACCTACTGTGCCGTTGAGCTGTTGCAGTCAATCGGCGAATCCCTTCCGATACCGTAACGACTAGTCGCGAGTCCAGAGTCTCTAGTCGGGAATCGGGCGCGAAAGACGGTTGCAAAACCGGACGGCTCGGCTTATAAAGCGCGGCAACCAATCTTGGAGATCATTATGAGCAAAGCCGCATTCCCGGAAGTCAGCAAAATCAAGTTCGAGGGGCCGAAGTCGAAGAACCCGCTCGCCTTCAAGCACTACAACGCCGACGAGAATATCGCCGGCAAATCCATGCGCGACCATTTCCGATTTGCGGTGTCGTACTGGCACACATTTCGCGGGACGGGTGCTGATCCGTTTGGGCCGGGCTGCGCGTTGCGACCGTGGGACGATGGCTCGAACTCCGTGGCGAATGCCGAAGCCCGCGCGCGGGTGGCCTTTGAATTTTTGGAAAAGCTGGGCGTGCCATATTACTGCTTCCACGACCGCGACGTGGCGCCCGAAGGTGCGACGCTCAAGGAGTCGAACCAGAACCTCGATGCGGTGGTGAAGGTGTTGAAGGAAGAGCAGCAGCGCACGGGCATCAAGCTGTTGT
>JBAWWR010000071.1:0-12881 GCA_037146675.1 Verrucomicrobiota bacterium
GCGTGGTCACCGCCGGCGTGCCGACACGGATGCCGCTGGTGACGGTTGGTTTTTCGGGATCGAACGGAATCATGTTCTTGTTGACGGTGATGCCGGCTTGATCAAGTGATTCTTGCGCGATTTTACCGGTGAGCTTCTTCGGGCGGAGATCAACGAGCATTAAATGATTGTCAGTGCCACCGCTGACGATGCGGAAGCCTTTGCTAGCCAGCGCGGCGGCAAGTGCCGCAGCATTCTTGACGACTTGGCGTTGGTAGGTCTTGAACTCGGGCTGCATGGCTTCCTTAAAGCAAACTGCTTTGGCCGCGATGATGTGTTCCAACGGGCCACCTTGGATGCCGGGAAATATTTGCGAATTCACTGCCTTGGCGTGCGCTTCTTTGCACAGGATCAACCCGGCGCGTGGGCCGCGCAATGTTTTGTGAGTGGTGGTGGTCACAATATCGGCGTAAGGCACCGGATTGGGATGCAGCCCGGCAGCGACGAGACCCGCAACGTGCGCCATGTCCACCACCAGCGCCGCGCCGACTTCCTTCGCGATCGCGGCAAACGCGGCAAAATCAAGCGTGCGCGGATAAGCGCTGGCGCCGACGACAAGAA
Organism: Verrucomicrobiota bacterium; assembly: GCA_037146675.1. Taxonomy (GTDB): domain Bacteria; phylum Verrucomicrobiota; class Verrucomicrobiia; order Palsa-1439; family Palsa-1439; genus CAINDI01. The sequence goes on from JBAWWR010000071.1 coordinate 601, forward strand.
TCCGTGGTTTCTCGGTGCGGGCGAGCCGGGCGACTTCCTCCATGTCGATTCGTTCGTCCTTCTGGCTTAATCCGTAGGGGACAATGCGGAAGAGTTTGCCGGAAAAATTCACCGGCGAGCCGTGTGTCAGGTGGCCACCAAAATTCAGGCTCATCGCAAGAATAGTGTCGCCGGGTTTTGCCAATGCAAAATACGCCGCCATGTTCGCTTGCGAACCGGAATGCGGTTGGACGTTGGCGTGCTCGGCGCCAAAGAGTAGTTTGGCGCGATCGATGGCGAGCTGTTCGATGACATCCACACATTCGCAACCGCCGTAGTACCGTTTGCCGGGATAACCTTCGGCATATTTGTTCGTGAGCACAGTGCCGGCGGCTTCGAGGATCGCTGGCGAAACAAAATTCTCACTGGCAATCAGCTCAATGTTGTCCTGTTGGCGCTGTGTTTCGCGTTGAATGGCGGCGAGAATTTCCGGATCGGCCTTGGCCAGCGCCGAAAATGCTTTGGTGACTACTGGGGGATGGTCCATTTTTTTGACACGCCGGTCGTGGCGGCCTCCTTCGAATTCAGTTTTCAGCCACAAGTCGAGAATCGACTGGGCTTTTTCATTGTCGGTTTCCAATGCTGAGAGCACTAAAATATTAGCGTCGTTGTGTTCCCGGCTGAGTTTCGCCCATTCCTCATTGTTGACCATCGCCGCGCGGGCACCGACGACGCGATTGGCGGCAATGCTCATGCCGATGCCGCTTTTGCAGATCAACACGCCGCGGTCAAAGCTGCCGGCCGCAACATCGCGCGCGACCACAAATGCGTAGTCCGGATAATCCACGGCCTCGGTCGAATTTGTGCCGAAATCGGTAACTTGGTAATCGCGCTTAATCAACCAATCCTTCAGCGCGGCTTTCATTTCCACGCCGCCGTGGTCGGCCGCGATGGCGATGCGCAGATTGGACTGCGGTGTTACCGGCGCGGCCATTTCGTGATCGGTGGCGGTTTGCTTGATGAACTCGACAATGCTCGGCAGCGCGCGTTTAATCTGGTCGCGGGTGCGCCGGTAGACCTCTAACGGCTGGCCGATCGGATCCGCCACGTCCTTGCCGATGACCTCGGCGTCCTCAAATTCCCGGAGCAAAAAGGTTTTCTCCGCGGCCATCGGGTAAAGCGTCTGGATAGTGTCCTGCTGTTGCCGGGTCATTGTGAAAATAAAATCTGCAGTCTCGACCAGCGGTACGCGCAACGACTGGCTGCAATGCGCCGCAATGTCGATGCCGAGTTCTGCCATCGCCCGCACCGATTCTGCGGTGACCGTCTGCCCGTCGAGCGCGCCGAGACCGGCTGATAACACCCGGTACTGCGGGCCGTTTCCCAACGCCACGCGCAACAACGCCTCCGCCATCGGGCTGCGGCAGACGTTGCCGGTGCAAACAAAAAGAATGGTCTTTAGCGCCATGATTGCCACACCCGGAGCCCTTTCAATACGTCCACTGCCCGTTGTAATACCACATCGCGCGCCGGTGCGGTGACGGGTTCAACTACCGCCGGCAACGCGTTCGTCGTACCGGCGGTGGAATTCGTCAGCGCCAGCGCCGGCGTTTCAATTTCCTCTCCGCGAAAAACCTTCACGAGCGCGGCTTCCGTGAAAGCGTGTTTCTTTAATTCCGGCTGCAAACTGGCGGTCAGCGTGATGTTGGACGCGACGTTGAAGACCGCCTCGCGTTCCATTTTGGAATCAATCTTAACCAGAATGTCCGGTGTGATGCCGGCGGGAAAGAGTTCGCTGCCTTTCGGGAAAATGATTTTCGCTGTCGCCAAGCGCAACACGCGTCCGTCGCTAAGCGCATGATCTTGCCAAGCCACCGGCAACCCTGCCGTCGGTCCGCCGATCACGATGCCGCGGTCTTGGGTCCGCAACGCGCCGACGAGAGCCTCAGCGCTGCCGCGCGTCTGCGCATTCACCAGCAACAGCAACGGTGTCGCTGTCAATTCCGCCGCGAGCGACTGCGGTGCGGCGGTTGTCCGGTAGGCTTGTGGTTCGCGGTCAGAACGTTTCAGCGTGAACAGTTCCATGCCGGCCGGCAAGAACCGGCTCGCCACCGCCGCGGCTGCCGCGAAATTTGTGCCATCTGCAAACCGCAGGTCGAGCACGTAGCCGGTTACTTTCGCCAGCGCAAATTTTTTCAGTTCGCCATCCAGAGCCGCTGCCGTTTCGTTGACCACGTCGGTCACGCGGATGTAGCCGATGTCCGGTTGAATCACCTCGACCCGCGTCAATAACTCCGTCGTTAGCGCATTCGGCTGGATGACCGGCACGCTGTTGGACTGCGCCTCATCGGCGGTTAGTAAGCGCGCGCCGGTGCCCAACATTTTCAGGATACCGGCGACCGAAGCGTCGTTGAGCTTCTGCGCGTTGAGCGCTTCCCGGTCAACGTAATGCTGTTGGAGCGTGGCAATGATTTCGGACGTCGTGTCCGCGCCGATTGCTGCGCGGCTCGCGAGCAGTAAAACCAAGCCAGCAATTGTAAAATTCAATTTCATTTAGTCGTGCGTTGCAACGCCCGGGCCGCGATATCGTGCCGGTAATGTGCGCCGGCAAACTGAATCCACTTCACGCCGTCATACGCCCGCCGCGTCGCATCAGCAATGTCGCCACCGACGCCGGTCACGCCGAGTACGCGCCCACCGGCGGTAACGATCTGGCCGTTTTGGAACTGCGTGCCAGCGTGAAACACCGTGACGTTAGCCAACTTCCCGGCAGCGGGCAATCCCGTAATCACGTGGCCGCGCTCGTAGTTGCCGGGATAACCGCCGGCCGTCATCACCACGCAAACGGCGGCGCCTGGCTTCCATTGCATTTCAAATTTGTCGAGCGTACCGTCCGCCGTTGCGAGGCAGGCCTCGACCAAATCAAAATCCATCCGCGGTACGACTGCCTGCGTTTCCGGATCGCCGAACCGGCAGTTGAATTCCAAAACTTTCGGTCCCGCCGGCGTCAACATCAGCCCGGCGTAGAGCACGCCCCGGTAATCAATCCCGTCGGCCTTCAAGCCAGCCAGTGTGCGGGCGAAAATTTCCGTCGCGTCCACCGGCAGGCCCACCGGCGAGTACGCGCCCATGCCGCCGGTATTCGGTCCGGCGTCGTTGTCGCCGACGCGTTTGTGATCCTGTGCCGGCGCAAGAATTTTCACGGCACCACCGGACACCAGCGCCATCACGCTGACTTCTTCGCCGGTCAGACATTCTTCGATAACGACTTGCCGGCCAGCGTCGCCGAACGCGCGTTTTTCCATGATGTCGACAATGGCTTGCTCAGCCTCGGCAATCGATTGCGCGACGATCACGCCCTTGCCGGCAGCGAGGCCGTCGGCTTTGACGACAATCGGCGCGCCGTGTTGCCGGATGTAAGCGCGGGCGTCGGCCGGGTTGTCGAAGATGCCGGCGGCGGCGGTGGGGACGTTATGGTTGAGGAGAAATTGTTTTGAGAAAACTTTGCTGCCTTCGAGTTGTGCCGCCAACTTGGACGGGCCAAACACGCGGAGCTGCTGAGCTTGAAACGCGTCGGCGATCCCGGCGCACAATGGGCCTTCAGGGCCGACGACGGTGAGATCGATTTTTTGCTTTACCGCGAATGCCGCCAGCTGGGCAATGTCGGTGACATCGAGCGGCACGCACTCGGCCAATTCGGCGATGCCGGGATTGCCGGGAGCGCAGAACAGTTTGGTGACATGCCGGCTCTGCGCCAGTTTCCAGATTAAAGCGTGTTCGCGACCGCCGCCGCCGATGACCAGAATTTTCATAACTCGCGCCGCGCACTCTAGGCGACACGCCCGGTAGGGTCAACGAGATTGTAAGATTGGCTAGCGTTTCGACGTCCGGTCGGTGACCCAGCGGTAGATGGCTTTTTGCGTGTTGGCCCAGCGGCGCGGGTCGCCGCGTTCGGCGACGAATTGGGCGAACAGCTCCACCAGGAGCTCGCGGAATTGGCCGAGCTTCTGGACGCGGTCTTGGAAAGTCGAGGCGGCGTCGAGGATTTCCTTGGACTCGGGCAGTTTCAGGCTGCGGAACACAAAGGCGTCGGTGTCGAAGGCACACGACCAGTTCTCGTCGCCGCTCATGGCGAGAGTGAGCTTGGAGCGCTCGAGTTTTTTGCCGCTGAGCAACGCAGTTTTCGCCTCGGCGCTGATGGTGGGCAGGCCGTGCCGTAACGCCATCTCGTGCGCGCCCTCGCCGGTGCGGGTGAACAGCAGTGGACCTTCCAGCGCAACGGCGACGCGGCCGTGTTGCGGAGTGTCGAACAAGCCGCCGCGCGCTTCCGAGGCGAACCAGAGCCAGGTGAGAAAATCGAGGCCGGGCGTTTCTTCCATCGCTGAGTCCGGCACCTCGGGCGAGAAACTTGTTTTGCCCCAGTCAGCTACGCTGGTGCCCAATGCCACTGCGGCCGTGACGGCAGTCAGTGGAATCGGGTCGATCCCGGTGGCGTTGCGGAAGTGTAGGCGAAACGCGTCGGTCTGGGCTTCCGAAGTCGCGCCGGCGTAAAGCACGCTGGCGCGCTCGTCGTACACGAACGGAATACCCTTGAGCGTTGGCGGCATGGTCGGCAGCATGCGGGCCATGACTTGCTTGCGGATGTCGCTGCGCGTTTTCCGGTCGACGAATGGTTTGTGCTCGGCGCGCATGTGGGCGAACTCTTCGAGCATACACTCGGCGCGCACGAGCGACGGCGGTACTTTGCGCTCAGCCTTGAGTAACACGAGCCGCAGGTAGCCGCCGCAAAAGGCGTTCTCGTCATTGATCGGGATGTCGAGCAGATGGCGGCCGCCGACCCAGCCGTGGACCGGTTCGGGCCCCATGCTTTTCAACGGCGGCGCGGCCCGTAGCGCGAACTGCGCGACGGCGTCCTTCGGCAGCCGATGGGGCACGTGGAAAATGCGACAGCTAATGGAACCGTTTTCAAATGACATATTGATTTCCTGAAATGGAGCGCCGCTTATAACACGGCCGCGTCGTGCGACCAGTAATAATCTTTGCCGGCGGCAAACTCACTGGAGCCGGGGCGCGGCGGGTAGGGTTTTGAATTCGACCACGGCACTGAACGGCACGTGGGTTTCACCCAGCACCGGATCGGCGATGACCAACGTATCGTTTGCCGCCATTGCCGGCAATAGTTTCGATCCGTACACAGCGCCGTCGGCGGTGCGGAGTTGGTAGCGGACGGCCGACGGTGACAGCGCGCGCAGCACAACGGCGGCGACATCTTTTTCCAGTGGAAGCCGCCGGTAACCGAAGAGGACGGTGTTCAGGCCCACGGATGAACTGTCTAGATCGCGAAATGTGCCGTCCATAAAATCGCCATTCTTGAGCGCGACGCCGGTCCGGCCGGTCTTGAACGCCGGCCATTGGTCGGGCTCGCCGGCTTGGCAGATGACGCCGGCCACATCGAGCGGCGCCGGCTTAAGTTTCACGCCGCGGCCTTCCAGATAAATCTCCGATTCTGATCCCCGCACCAGCAGTGCCGGCAGGACGGAGCCATTGCGGAAGACCACCCACCGGTGGATTGAATTGGTCGCCGGCAATGCGCTCGGCGCAAGTTTTGCGTTAACCAGAAAAGCCAGCGGAATCAGCGCCGTGCCGCCACTGTTGATGTTAATCGACAAGCCACCAAGCGGACTGAGCGTGATGTTGCCCTCGTAAACCGCACCGGTCAACGTGCGGATGGTGCCGGTGCGGGCGGCGGCGTCCAGCGCCAGCAGTCCCAGCAAAATCGCCACGATGGAGCATAACTGGCGCATCCGTTTACCGTTGGTACAATGGTACATAATGATACGGCAGCGCGAGCAGGGAGGTGTAGACGGCGGTGGTGTAAATCGCCCCGGGATCGCTGCCTTGTCTTTCCCAATAAGCGATGTCGCCTTGCCGGCGCACAGACTTGAGCAGGCTGGCGCGGAGGTTGGTGTACCACTGCTTCCAGGTTTCGCCGCCAATCATATATTCCGCCGGCCCGGCGTAAAAATGCCCGTAGGCGACAAAGACATCTTTCTCAGCGAAATGCTTGGTCAGAAACTCGGAGCCGGTTTTCACTTGTGGGTCGTCATATTGGCCCAGCACTTGTAGTGAATAAATCGCCGCCGCCGTGCGCGCAAAACCGGGGGCGCCGCGGGGTTGGTAGCTGAACCCGCCGGTCTTCGCGTCGTAACAGGCGTGGATGTATTTCACCGCGTTATCGAGCGTTGTCTGCGGCACATTCAGGCCGGCCTCTTTCGCCGCCCGCAACGCCACCACCTGTAACACCGTCACGGAAATATCGGCATCGTTCGCGACCGGCGCGTAGCGCCAGCCGCCTTCGCGGTTCTGTGCGCCCACGATTACTTGCACGGCTTTCTCTAGCTTCGGGCGCATCGCGTCCGCTTTTGTCTGTCCGTACAATTCCGCCAGCACGATGGTGGCAATCCCGTGGCCGTACATATATTGGCCGCCCCGCCGCACCGAGGTAAATTTCCCGTCGGTCTGCAACGAGGCCAACAAAAACTGCTGGCCCGCGGCCACCACCTTACCGAACTCGCCTTCATTCGGCAGATTGCCGGTCGCCAGAAACGCCATCAGCGCGTAGCCGGTAATGGCCGTCTCCCACTCTGACTTATTCGACTCCGTCCACGCGCCGTTCGGCTGCTGTTGCGCTGCTAAATACTTCAAGCCGCCGCGAATCACCTCGGCCGTTTCGCGGTCCACTGTCACCTCGGCTTGCTGTGCCAAGACCGGCCCGGCCGCAGAGAGGAGTAGGATTAAGCCCCAGTGTTTCATCAACGTTCCCGGCTGGATTGCTCGGCGAGATTCCGTAAATACTGCTCGATGAGCGGCCCGTATTCTTCCGGGTATTTCTCGTCTTGTGATTGTTTAATTGCTTGCCGGTCGCGCGCCGGTAACCCGATGAACGCGCTCTGGCCGGTGACTTCTTTGACTGCGCCATCCTGTGCGGCTTTCGAAAAGTTACCGGTACCATCGCCGCCGGGCGCTGGCGGTGTTTGTCCTGGTGTAGGTGCCGGTGTTGGACCGGCGGACGGTGCCGAAGCCGCTTGCGCTTGTGCCAGCGCCGACTGGGCGGCGGTTGCGCTGGCCGTGGCGGCGGCCGGGTTGTTGCAGGCTGTTGCGGCAGTGGCGGCGGCCAGTGATTGCTGGGCGGATTGCAACGGCGACTGTGCCGGCGCCGGCAAACCGTTATGCGGACTGGCGGCCATTTCGCCGACGGTTTTAGCCGCGTTTTGCAATGCCTGACCGGCTTGCTGCATTGCTGCGTTCGGCGGACCGGCTTTGGCAAGTTGTTCGAGTGCTTGACCGACTTGCTGCTGCGCCTGTGCCAACGCGGCGGCGGCTTGTGGATTTGCCGGCGCTGGCGGCGCGACTGTCGCGAGTTGTTGTTCGAGCAATGTCTTGGCTTGGTAAAGTTTGTCGAGCGCGGCTTGTTCAGCCGGTTGGGCGGTGGGAAACTGTTCGTTGGTAATGGCGGTGTGCGCCGTGGTCATCGCCTGACCGGCGTCAGCCAGCAACGCACCGGCCTCAGGGTTTTGCTTGGCGACATCCGGTCGCAGGGCGTCGGTGGCGGTGAGGTTGCTGGTTTGCGCGGCCGGCTCTGCGGTGGCGCGACCGGTATCGAGTTGGAGTTGTTGTTCGGCGCGAATGATGGGAGCGAGGCGGTCGAGCAGTTTTTCCAATGCGGCGGCGGTTTGGTCGGACTGCGCGGTTTGCGCCAAAGCCGGTTGCAATTGTTGCCGGGCTTGCTGGAGCGCGTCGAGCGCGGCTTGTTGGGCGGGGCCGGCGTTCTGGCCGGCGGCGAGCTTGGCGCTGGCGCGTTGCATTTGTTGCGCGGCGTCATTCAGAGATTGGGCGGCTGTGGGACTAGTCGGGGCGGCGGCGCGTTGCAGGTCTTGCGCGGTTTGCTGGAGTTGCTCTTCCTGCTTCGCCAATGGTTTAGTGTCGTGCGCGTCGGCGCTGGTTTGTTGCAGGCGTTCTTGTTCGCCGATGAGATTTTTCAACTGCTGGTCAACTTGCCGGAGTTGGGTGGCCGGAGTTTGCGCGGCGCGGTCGGCTTCGGTGTTGAGCGCTGTTTGGGCTTCCGTCAATTTATCGGCAGCCTTACCGGCGGCGGTAGCAGCGGAATTGGGATTGGTCGACCGGAGTGGCTCGCGGGCGGACTGCATTTCGGTGAGCGCTTCCTTGAGCTTGCCGGCGGCCGACGGCGCGAGGTTTTCGGTGGCGGCGCGGATTGTGTCGGTGCGGTCAATCAAGCTGGCTTGCCGGTCCTCGACCAGCTGCTTGCCGGGATCGTTGCCACGTAACGCCTTGGCGTCGGTCGCCACTTGCCGCTGGTCGCGGATGGCGGTGTCGAGTTCGGCTGCGGCTTGTCGGAGCACATCCGCAGGATTACTCGGCGCGGTGAGAAGTTGGGCGAGGTGGCGGAGTTGGTCGCGGACAATTTTTTCCTGACCGGTGGCATTGAGAATTTGGCCGGCTTGCAAGCCGGTCAGGGCCGCGTCGAGTGCCGGTAGCAGGTTGCCGGTTTTGGCGGCAGCGAGTGTTTTGCTGGTGCGCTCGGCGATGTCGGCGTTGGCGGGTTGTTTGGCGAAGCGGGTCAGTCGGTCGATGGCGCTGGTGATTTCGGCGCCGATGGCGTCCTGTTCAGTGGTTTGGGCGGCGAGCACGGCGCGACGGGATTCATCGGGTTTGGTCGCGGTAATTTCCGGAGCGGTGGTGACGTAGGCGATGGCGAGGTTGAGATTGGCGTGTTGCCGGTTGGCAAGCGCGGTCAGCCGGTCGGCGATTTCCTGCAATTCCTGCCGGTACCGGTATTCGGACACGACTTGTCGGAGCTGAACGAGGATGGTTTTCTGGCTGGAGTAGGCGGCGAGAATGTGGTGTTGGGCGGTGCCGGCATCCGGCGCGCTGCGGGCGGCTTGGAGCAATTCGACGACGTGCTGGATTTCCGGGCCGGTCAGGCGCGCGAGAATGCCGGCAATGGTTTGGAGGGTCTGAACTTCGTCGCCGGTAATGCCGTTGCGCCGGTAATCCTCGATCAAGGCGCGCAGCTGAGCGCTGACGGTTTCGATGTTGGCGCGGAGGAGTTGTTGCTGGCGTTCGTTTTGAATCAGGCGGTCGGTCGTGCCAGCTGCGGCGACAGTCAATACCGCCAGCACAACTCCAGTCAGCAGGCGGATCAGCGCAATCTTCATGTCACGACAGCGATAGCGCATTTTTGCCGCGGTCTCAACTAAATTGCCGGCGGGACGGCCGGGTGCCGGTAGTGATTGCACCTGTGGCGCAGTCCTGATTTACTTGCGGCATGCAACTGGATTTCCTTTTCACCCCGTTTAAGCGCGGTGGTCAACTTAAGGATGTGATCCAGATTTGCGCCCAAACTGTCCCCATCAAGTTTGTTCGCAACCGCACAGCGCGGCGGTACATCATCCGCGTCCAGCCGGATGGTTCCATCCGCGCCACAGTTCCGCGCGTGGGTTCTCTCAGGGAAGCGCGCTTGTTTGCGGAACGGCACACCGACTGGATTGCGCAACAGCTCGAGAAACGCCAAGCCCAGCCGGGCCAGTCAACAACGTGGCAAGATGGCACCGAGATTCTCTATCGCGGCGAGAAACTCAAACTCAGTGTCAGCCCGAATCAGCAAGGGCCCGTGGCGCGGTTTGGCGATCAGACGGTGCACGTTGCCGGCGCGGCTAATATTCGCACCGCCATTGAGCGGCACCTCCGCCAATTGGCGACGGTCGAGTTGACGGCGCAGACATTGGCGCTGGCAAAGCTCCATGGATTGACGATTGCGCGCATCACCGTGCGCAGCCAACGGTCGCGGTGGGGTTCTTGTTCGCGCCGAGGGACGATTTCACTCAACTGGCGGTTGGTGCAGATGCCGGTCGCAGTCCGGGATTACATTATCATTCACGAACTCATGCATCGGCGCCAGATGAACCACAGTCCGGGGTTTTGGCGCGAGATTGCAGCCGTCTGTCCGGATTACCGGCAAGCAAAGGCGTGGGTCAGGCAGCATCGCGGTTTGCTGCAGTAGCCGGTGGAGATTGTTCCGCAGGTTGTCAAAATCTGAGGTAAATCGCCTTGAGATAGTTGGCTTCCGTAAAGGTCGCCGGGTGATCAGCGGCGTGGCCGGTGGTTTGCAGTTCGGCAAACGGGCGGCCGGATTTGGTGGCGGCATTCCTGACAGATTCCAGAAACTCCGGCGGCGAAACATGGGCCGAACAGGAACAGGCGACCAGGATGCCGTTAGGCGCCAAGAGCTCGATGGCGCTGCGCGTCAACCGGCCATAAGCCCGGATAGCCGGCTCGCGTTCGGATTCCCGCCGCGCCAGCGACGGCGGATCGAGAATAATCAGGTCGAAGGACTGCGGCGCGGCGGCCGTCGAGTTCAGCCAATCAAAGACATCGGTTTTTACGCTGACGTGTTGGCAGCGGGCGATGGTTGGCTGGTGCAGGTTTAAGGCAAAGTTCCGGTCCGCGGCGGCCAACGCGTGCGGGCTGATATCCAAGTCGGTTACCGAAACGGCGCCGCCGCGCGCGGCATACAGAGAAAAACCACCGGAAAAGCTGAACGCATTCAACACCCGCCGGCCATTGGCGAGTGATTCGACAAGGCGCCGGTTTTCGCGCTGATCGAGATAAAACCCCGTTTTTTGGCCCAAGACCGCATCAATTTCGAACCGGATTCCCGATTCCAGAAACACCACCGGCTCGCGCAGCGCCGGGCCGCGCAGGATCTGGCCCTCGGTGAACGGCAGCGCTTTGTCCTGAATATTGCGGCTTAAGCGGAGAATCAGGCGCTCGTGGGGCACTTGTTCTGCGATGAGAGCGACAATTTCGTTCAGCCGCGGCAGCCAAACTGGCGTATAGATTTTGAGGACCAAGGTCGCAGCATACCGGTCCAGCACGAGTCCCGGCCAGCCGTCGCTTTCACCATTGCAGAGCCGGTAGCCATTGGTTTGTGAATCAAATAGGTGGCGCCGCCGGTCCAGCGCCGCGGTCAGATGCTGTTGCCACCAAGCGCGATCAACCTTTTGCGGTTTACCGGTATGCAGCATGCGGACGCGGATTGGGCCGTCGGGATCAAACAGACCCAGCCCTAGAAACCGATCCTTGCGGTCATAAATGATGGCCAGCTCGCCCATCTTGCCGGGGCGGTTTTGGTCGCGAATGCTGTCCGAAAACAGCCACGGGTGACCGCCGCGCAGAATCGTTTCCACTTTCTGTGCGACGCGCAGCTTGAGATTGGGAGGTGTTTCCGTGGGCATCAGGTTTGGCATGCGGCGGACAAGGTAGCACGCGCGCCGGCGAAGTGCAGTCTGGAAAAGCGCGCACCGCGGTCGTTTTTCTTTATGTTTAATAACGAGTCCTGTTAAGTTAATTATTAATAAGAACTTGCGGTAAACAATCCTACTTGGTATATGAGCCTGTGGCGCAGTTTGCAGCGGGCCGTGCATGTCTAAATCCAAACACAAAAGACGATATTATATGAATAAAACACTCCAGAATTATATCCAGCGGACGCTTGGCTTGGCGATTGCCGCAATGTTCCTCACCCTCGCCGGCGTGGCCCGCGCCGAGGACAACGTGCCGGTCGTCATCAGCGGCGTTGTCTCCAATAATGGCGGCTTAGATTTCTACGTCGGCAACACCGGCACCAACAACACGCTGACCATCAGCGGTGGCGGCGTGCTGACCAACGTCGCCAACGGCTATGTCGGCTTTGGGGCCGGCGCCAGCAACAACTTCGCCACCGTCACCGGTCCCGGTTCCACCTGGAACAACAGCGGCCAACTGGTAGTCGGTGACTTCGGTTCTGGCAACACCTTGACGATTGCCGATACCGGCAGCGTGATTAATGCTTACGGTTACATCGGTGGCAACGTTGGCGTTAATGGCAACTCTGTCATCGTCACCGGTGGCGGTTCGTGGACCAATAATCAACTCAGCGTCGGCAGTTACGGTTCTGGTAACTCCCTCACCATCACCAACGGCGGTCGCGTCGTCGTGGTCGACCTCAGCGTCATCGGTTTCGGTTTTAGCAGCAGCAATAACGCAGTTATCGTCAGCGGTACCGGCTCCGTCTGGAACGTCGGTGCCCTCAACGTCGGTTACGACGGTTCCAGCAACACGCTGACCATCGCCAACGGCGGTGCGGTGCGCGTCGGCGCCAATCTGAACATCAGCGCCAGGTCCGGCACCTCCAACAACGTGGTGAACATCAGCGGCGGCCAGCTCACCGTGACCAACGGCAC